>NZ_JAXOJX010000080.1:0-28338 GCF_034427735.1 Azohydromonas lata | reverse complement strand
AATGAAGCCGCGTCAATAGAAGTCGTCTGAAATGCCGCCCTCGTAAGCAATGAATTGGCCGCGAATGCTCCCATTGCCAGGCATGTCAGAAGCACCACCACGGCCGAGGCCTTACCAAGACCTGTTGTCCGTTCGGCACTGCGGCCGGAGTTCGTATTCCCCATGCTCTCACCTCCATAAGATTCGCCATGTATCGGCAAACCTGACGAAACCGGGGACCACCTCGACGTTGTTGCGCTCCAGCCCGTTCTCCTAGAACGCATGGATGCGCTCGATGTAGGCGCTACGGTTGGCGATCAAGCGCTCCTAATCGAAGCGGTTCACGACGGTCTCATGGCCATAGTCGGCCTGTAGCTATGAATCGCCTCGGCGATCTGCACCGCGTGCCACATGACCTTCTTCGGTACGCACCCGACATTGACGCAGGTTCCGCCGATCGCATTGGCCACGACCAGCGCACACGTCTTGCCGTACAGGGCCGCCCGGTTGACGGAAGCAATGCCCTCACTACCGCCACCGACGACGATGTAGTCGTAGTGCTTCATTGCGGGGTACCCCGGCCTGTCATGGTGAGCACCATGCGGAACTTGACGTCGCCGGACTTCATCTTCTGGTAAACCTCGTTGGCCTTCTCCAGCGACATGACCTCGATGATCGGGCGCACGCCGGCGAGCACACTGAAGTCCAGCGTCTTCTCGTTCTCGTAGGGCGAGCCGGTGATCGACCCGAGCACGCTACGCTCGCCGACGACCAGATTGCCGGCCGAGACCGGCAGCGGGTCCTTGCCGGCACCGAGCAGCACCAGCCGTCCCTGGGGCGCCAGACCGCCCATCAGCGCCGACACAGTGCCGGAGTGGCCAATGGTGGTCACGATGGCCTGTGCCCCGCCCATGCTCTTGAGCTTGGCGGCGGCATCTTCTTGGCTGGTGTCGATGTAGACGTGCGCACCCAGCGTCAGCGCGTCTTCGGCAATGTCGCTGTCGCGCCCGACCGCGACGACCTTGAAGCCCATGCGGCGCGCGTACTGCAGGGCCATGTGCCCCAAGCCGCCGATGCCCAGGACGGCCACCATGTCACCGGCCTGGGCGCCACACTTCTTGAGCGCGTTGAAGGTGGCGATACCGGCGCACAGGATCGGCGCGGCTTCCTCCGCATTCAGTTCGTCCGGGATCGACACCAGCCCGGTGCTGCGTGCCAGCATCATTTCGGCATAGCCGCCGTCGCAGGTGGCGCCGACGAAGGGTTGGTTCAGGCAAAGCTGAAAGCGCCCCTGGCGGCATTGGATGCATTCGTTGCAGTAGCCGCCGAGACGGCCCACACCCACGCGCTGCCCCACCTTCCAGATCGAAGGGGTGTTGGTCCCGAGCGCGGCGATGCGGCCAACGACCTCGTGCCCGGGCACGCGCGGCGGCTGCAGCATCGGATCGGCCCCTTCGATGTCGGCGGCATCGGCGCCGCAGATGCCGCAGGCCTCGACCTCGATCAGCACTTCCCCGGCGCCCGGGGTGGGCGTCTGGCGCTCCACCAGCTCAAGGGTTCCGGGTCGGGTTACTTGCATGGCGCGGTAAGTGGTCTTCATGGTCGTCGCTCCAACGTAGTCGACAGTTTCAGGAAAGCATCAGCGCGGCAAGGCCGATGCGAGACGATGCAGCGCTTCATCGACAAGCTGCCGAGGGCATGCCAAGTTGATGCGCATGAAGCCTTCGCCTGCGGCACCGAATTTGTGCCCGGGGTCCAGCCATAGCCGCGCACGCTGCAGCAGAAAGTCATGCAGCTCGGCGGGCGGCATGCCGAGGCGGCGGAAATCGACCCACGCCAAGTAGAGGGCATCCGTCGGGGTGACGGTCAGCGGCAGTCCCAGCTCGCCGATCCGCGCGGCGAAATGCCGCTGGTTGCCGCGCACATAGTCGAGCATCGCGTCGACCCATGGCTCGCCATGGCGGTAGGCCGCCTCGCACGCGGCCGTGCCCATCGTGTTGACGAGAAAGACGCCATTGCGCTCGCATTGCGCCCAATACGTCTGCCGGTGGCGCGCGTTGGGAATGAAGACGTTGGCGCAGGACAGTCCGGCGATGTTGAACGTCTTGCTCGGTGCCGTGCAGACGATGGCGTTTTGGGCGATCGCGTCATCCAGCAGGCCCAGCGGCAGATGCCGCTGGCCCTCACCGAACACCAGATCCTGATGCACCTCGTCGGAGACAATCAGGATGCCGTGGCGGTCGCAGATCGCCGCCATGGCCAGCAGCTCCTCGCGTGTCCATACGTTGCCCGTCGGGTTGTGCGGGTTGCACAGGATGAACAGCCGGGTGCCTGGCTGGATGGCAGCCTCGAACACCTCGGGATTGAAGCGGTATCGACCTGCTTCCAGGGTCAGGGGCGCCAGGGCCAGGCGACGCCCATTGGTGACGACGTCGTGGAGGAAATGGAAGTAGACCGGCGTCTGCACGAGCACATGGTCGCCAGGCTGAGAGAACGCCTGGATCGCCATGTTGAGCGCACTGATGACGCCCGGCGATTGCACGAGCCATTCCGGCTTCGCCTGCCAGCCGAAGCGCCGAGCCTGCCACGCCACGGCGGCTTCGCGATAAGAGTCTGGTGTGCCGCCATAGCCGAGCACGCCCATATCAAGCTGCTGGCGCAGCGCGTCGAGAACAGGCGGTGCCACCCGGAAGTCCATGTCGGCCACCCACATCGGCAGCGGATCCGCCGCACATTGCGCGGCCGTGAGCCACTGCCGGGGTCGCGCCCATTTCATGGAGTTGGTGCGTCGCCGGTCTATGGCTTCATCGAAGTCGTACATTCCCGCTCTGTCCAAGTTGGTAAGGTCCACCGTACGGCTGGCGTGGTTCACAGTTGCGCGAATCCGCCATCGACGACGATCTCCGCGCCGAGCATGTAGCGCGATTCGTCGCTGGCCAGGAACAGCACGGCCTGGGCGATCTCCTGCGGCTGTCCCAGGCGGCGTGCGGGAATCCGCAGTGCCATTTGGCGCTTGGTCTCGGCCAGTTGTGCGGGTGTCGCACCTTCCAGCTCGAAGATCGGGGTGTCGATCGCGCCGGGACTGACGGCATTGACGCGGATCTCGCGGTCCAGCAGCTCGCACGCCCAGGAACGCGCGAACGAGCGCGCGGCCGACTTGGTGGCCGCCAGGGCTTAGAAGCTATCCATGCCCACCGCGTTGAGCCAGGCGGAGTTCAGAATCACCGAGGCGCCGTCGCACAGCACAGGCGCCACTGCCTGCATGCAGAAGAACAGGCCCTTGACGTTGACGTCCATCAGCTCGTCGAAGCGGACTTCGTCTGTGGTGAGCAGCGGCGTGGAGAAGGCGACGCCGGCGTTGGCGAAGAAGATATCCAGTCCGCCGGTGCCGAACGTATCGGCGACCTGCTGTGCCATGCGCTGGATGTCGGCGCGCACCCTGACGTCGGCTTGGACCGTGGTGACAGCGCTGCCCAGTTTCGCGCGGGCCCGCTCCAGCCGCGCCGCGTCGCGGCCGGTGACCGCGACCTTGGCGCCTTCGCGCACAAAGAGCTCAGCGGTGGCCAAGCCGATGCCGCTGGTCGCGCCGGTAATCAATGCGCTCTTGCCTTTCAATCTCATGGTCAGTTGCTCGATGGGATATGGCTTGCCGAACGGTTGTCCTCTCGCACGGCGAACGCGGGCAATGCCTGCACGCCCAGGCTCGCGGCTTCGATGGCGCCGGCGACGTAGCCTGGAAACTGCGGCGACCACTCGCTGGCGATGCCGGTCAAGCGGCCGCGCCACGGGCCGAACGAGACCGTGGCGGCTGGGGCTTCGGCGTGGTGGACGGCGCCGTCCAAATCGGCAGCGGTGGCCGTGTACGGGTCCAGCGCCCAGTCCTTGATGACTTCAGCCTTGGGCGTCGCTGCCGGCGAGCCGAACAGGCGCGCGAGCTGCGCGCGGCAATGCGAGCGCAGCACGTCCTCGGGCATGCTCTTGCGCACGCGGGCCGGCACCCCGAAGAAACCAAACAGCGCTGCGCTGCCATTCGGCATCGACGCATCGTGGATCTCGCCCAGCGGCTCGTGCGCGCTTCGTGCTTCTCCGGACAGGCCCTGCTCGCGCCAGAAGGCAGTCTCGTAGATGGCGATGTACTTGGCATGGGGCGCCATCCAAGTGGCCGTCGCACGCCATTGCCGGGCCAGCGCTTGCGGCAAGGCTGGCGAAAATTCAATGCCGTCCTCGACCAGACGCGGCGGCATCGCCAGCAGCACGTGCTCGACGCGCCAGGCCGTGACGCGGCCAGAGGCGTCTTCGCTGTCCAACTCGACATGACGGTCCGTGCTGCGCAGGCGACGCACCGTCTGGCCGGTGAAGATTCGAGTCGAATCCAGGCGACGATGCAGGGCATTGATCAGTGCGCCCATTCCACCCACCAGGCGCATCGAGGCCGGCGAGTTCACGTAGCCACGCATTCGCGTAGGGGACTGATCGGGTGAGCGCTCCACCACCATGTCGCCTGAGTCTTGCTGCTCGAAGCGCTCCAGGCCCAGTTCGCTGACCAACCGGTCCAACTGACGCTGGTAGCCGGGCCAGAACCACGTCGCTCCCAGGTCGAAGCGGTCGATGCCATCCACCACGGTCGCTGTCTCGGCCGCCGGATGCCCCGAAGCGGTGGTGGACGCGATGCGACCTCCAAGCGTGTCGCGTGCTTCAAGGAGCACGTAGTCCGTGATGCCTTTCTGCGCCAGCAAAAACGCGGCATACAGGCCGCTCAAGCCCGCGCCGACAATGGCGATGCGCGCTGTCTGCATGGTTATGCCACCGCTGCTCTGTCGCCCAAGTGAGCGGTCTTGAGGTAGACGGTGGTGCCCCTTGCGCCAGCGGCGATCTCCGGATACTCGCCTTCGGGCAGCCGTATCCAACTGCCACGCTCGTAGGTTTGGTCCCCGGTCACCACGTCCCCGGCCAGCACCAGCAGTTCGGCACTGCCCACCGGATCGGCGAACAAGATTTCACAAGGCGCCAGACGTTGCAAGCAAACCTGCTCCGCGTCATCAGAGAACAGCGGGCAGACCTCACGCCCGCCCTGGCGCCGCCAGGAGTGCAAATCGCGGGTGTCGATGCGCACGCGGCGGTTCTCGCCCGGCGGCATCTGCCAGAGCTTGACGAAAATGATGGCGCCCTCACTGCTGAAGGGTTGATGTGACGAACCCGGCGGGTTGCGCAGATACCAGCCTGCCGGGTAGTGCTCACTGCCTTCGGAGAAGGTGCCCGACAGGACGAGAATCTCCTCACCGCCGGGATGCGGATGGTGCGGGTAGCCTGAGCCAGGCGCGTACCGCACGATGCTGGTCGCGCGCGCCTTCTCTGCGCCCAGCCGGTCCAGCATCACACGCTCAACACCTGCTTGAGGCGAGGCCGCCCATTGGTATTGGCCGGGCGCGACAACAGCGAGCTGTGAGAAGTCTGAATTGACGAACATGGACGTTGCTTGAGAAACGAACGCGGGACCGGTCGGATCGCCGTCGTGGCATCCGACCGGTGGTCTTGGCACGCGTTACTTGTTGGGCAGTGCAGCGTGTGCGTCGAGGACGCGCGCCGAGTAGGTCAACGCGGCGCCCGCGTTCAGCGCAATCGCGACACCCAGGGCTTCGGAGATTTCCTCCCGGGTGGCGCCGTGCTCGACGGCCTTCTTGGTATGAACCGCGATGCAGCCATCGCAGCGCGTGGTGACGGCCACGGCCAGCGCGATCAGCTCGTGGACCTTGGCCTCGAGCTTGCCGGTCTTCGCGGCAGCGCCGTCGATCGTAACGAGGCCGCGCATCACGTCAGGACTGAGCTTGGCGTAGTCGCCCACACGCTCCAGCAGCGCATCGCGATAGGTGTTCCAGTCTTGCATCATGGTGAGTACTCCTGTTCGTCTGAAAATGGCCTGGTGCCCTGGACGGGCACTTGGCCGGTGAAGTAGTTACGCGGCCTGGTAGGTGCGGATGTCCGGAGCGGCATCGAGCAGCGGCTTGAGAGCACCAACCACATCCGCGGTGAACAAACTGCTTGCCAAGTAGGCCTGCGCGTTCTGCTGTGTGTCGAAGACGTGCAGCACCTGCACGTCTTCGTCGCGCACCAGCAGTTCCTTTGACTTCGCACCGGCGATCGTGTTGAGGAACGGCGCCTTGTACTTCTGGTAGACGCCGGCGGCAGCAGCCCGGTTGGCGTCGGCGATCTTGAGGGTGATCTGCAAATAGACCATTTACGTTTTTCCTGTTTAGATGAGTCAATGAACTTGGCGGATGCCGTGCCTCAGTTGCGGCCGGCCATCACGCCGCCATCCACGTCCCAGATCGCGCCGGTGACCCAGCCTGCTTTGTCCGACAGCAGGAAGGTGACGACTTCGGCGACATCCTGGGGGGTGCCGACACGGCCGAGCGGGTGGAAGCTGTTGAAGCCCTGCAGGGCGCTGTGCACTTCCGCCTTCGGGATGAAGCCCTCATAGATCGGGGTCTGCACCACCGCCGGCGAAACCGCGTTGACGCGGATGCGCTTGGGCGCCAGTTCCATGGCCAGGTGCTGGGTCAGCGAATGCAGGCCGGCCTTGGCCATGGAGTACGCCGACGATGGGGTCGCCGCGATAGCCTGCTTGGCCCACATCGAACCGATGTTGACGATCGCACCCGGCCGTTCCTTGGCGACCAGATTGGCTGCGACCTTCTGCGTGATGAAGAAGAACGCCTTGTTCAGCTTCATGTACTGGTCGTAGTCCGCGCGCTGATGCTCCAGAAACAGTTTGGGGAAAAACACGCCGGCCGCGTTGACCAGCAAGTCGATGTCCGGATGCTGCTCGTCGACGCTCTTGAGCAGGGCAGCCAGTCCTTCGTCGCTGGACAGGTCCCCCGTCAGCGCCGCAACCTGGCCCAGAGCAGCCAGTTCCTTGCGCGCCTCCTCGGTCTTTTCCGGGCGATTGCCCACGATCACCGCGCTACCGCCTTCGGCGAGGACCATCCGGGCCGTCTGCAGACCCATCCCGCTGGTGCCACCGACGACCAGCAGCTTCTTGCCTTTGAATTGATTGCTCATTGTGGGATCTCTCTCTACCTGTTAATTGGCAGGTTCCAGTTGAAGAAAAAGCGAGACGGGTCACCAGGCATGCAACGCGAAGAAGGGCAACCCTCCGTCGCGCCGATACAGGCGATGTCCCCACCCGTGCGACGGACTGCGAACCCTTTCGTTAATGCGGCAAGGGCCATCATCGAAGCCAGCGCAACTTGAAAGAGGACCTATTCCTTCCAACCAGCCGGAGTACCCGTGGTCAGTCGCACATCAGATGGTCTTCACCTTCGACACGGTCCAGATTTTTTGCTGATCTTCTTCTCTCGACAAATGAGATAAAGTTTCTGTCACTGAAAGAAAATCTATACCGTCATGAAGTCGCCTGTTCATCTGAACGCCTTGCGCGCATTCGAGGCCAGTGCTCGCCATCAGAGCTTTTCTGCGGCGGCGGCCGAACTCCACGTCACCCCGGCCGCGGTCGGCCAGCTCGTGCGCGCCCTGGAGGAATGGCTGGGCACCCCGCTGTTCCACCGCGGCACCAGCGGACGGGCACGGCTCATCGCTACCGAGGCAGCCGAGCGAGCGCTGCCGGACATCCGGGCGGGTTTCGACAGGCTGACGCTGGGCCTGGAACGGCTCAAAGAGGCATCGGCCAGCGGTGTGCTCACCGTGACAGTCAGCCCGGCCTTTGCCGCCAAATGGTTGCTACCACGCATCGACAGGTTCCAGACCGCTTGGCCCGACACGGACGTGCGCCTGGACACCAGTCTCAAACCGGTGGATTTCGTCGCCCAGCGGGTGGATATTGGCGTGCGCTACGGCGCGGGAAGCTGGCCAGGACTGGTGGCAGACAAGCTGATGGACGAGGAGGTCTACCCCGTGTGCTCACCCGAACTGCTACGCAAACATTGGCGCTTGCGCAAGCCGAAGGACCTGGGTCGGGAGACCTTGATCCACGACTTGTCGATGGACGGCCACGCGGGTTTTCCTTCTTGGGACGCGTGGCTGCAAAAAGCGGGGGTGACAGATGTCGCCACCACGCGTGGCATGAAGATCAACAATTCCGCGGCCGTCTTGCAAGCGGCGATCGACGGGCATGGCGTCGCGCTCGCTCGTAGTGTCATGGCTCACGATGATCTGGCAACCGGGCGCCTGGTGCGGTTGTTCCCGGAAATTTCGTTCGTTTCGCCGCTGGCGTATTTCGTCGTCTACCGGGCCGAGTGTTCCAACTTGCCCAAGCTGGTGCCCTTTCGGAATTGGTTGCTCAAGGAGGCAGCGGTGTAGCGACCGGAAGTACTTCAGACCGAGGAGCCTATCCGTCGCCTGACCTCCCAAGCTTTACTCACGTTGCCGGCACTTCTTTTGCCCGTGCGCCTCAATCACGCGGCGAGGCGACGAGATCATGCGCAGGACGCGCGAGCTCATCGAGGCTGAGGGCTGGCGCGTCATCTACGGCGACACCGACTCGACCTTCGTCTGGCTCGGGCTCGGGCACGAGCACGCGCTGGCCGACGCGGCACGGATCGGCTGCCACCTGGTGCAGCACGTCGACCAATGGTGGCTGGACCACCTGCAGCGCGAGCTTGGCTCGGAAAGCGCGCTGGAGCTGCAGTTCGAGACGCAATACCGGCGCTTCCTGATGCCCACCTGTTGACGCCGACGCCAGAATGAGCCGCCGTGCCGGGAGGGTACTGCGCCGCTATACGTCAGTAAATTACTTGTCTGCTCAACGGCTTGCGTCACTGTGCTTGGCTCAGCAGATCGGCAAGTTGACAGAAATCGGCTCAACTCTCGCCCGGCACCAATACCTACAGCGTTGCAGCGTGCCGGGCAGCTCGTTCAGCAGCCGTCCCGCTGGAATGCATTCCCAGGCTCTTTGTCGCACCTTCGCACCAGGCAACATGCCAGTCCCACTCTTCCTGGCTGTCGATCGGATATGGGCAACAGTTCGCGAACTGTTGCCCGGCAAGAAATCTTTCTTCCCAAGCCCTTCCGTCCATGCACTGCATTCGCATCTGGGAAAACACCCCGTGACCAACCGTCCGAGCCGACCAAGCTTTGCAAGGCTGGGAGCTACAGACAGAGCCCTGTAGCTTGGAGAGGGCGGCGGCCATGGAAGGCAGCCCGTGGCCGCCATGGGTGAGATGGGTGCAGTGGTCTCAGGCCCTGGCGGCGACGATACCGATGGCGCCGCTCTCCTGTTGGCCACCCGCGATGCCCTCACCCTGCTCTTCAGGCGCCAGCCTGAAGCCGACTTTGAGCGTGACCTGGTAGTGGCCGATGCGGCCATTGACCACATGGCCACGCGTCTCCATGACCTCGAACCAGTCGATGTGGCGAAGTGTGAGGGCGGCCGTCTCGATGGCGTTGCGGATGGCATCGTCAGTGCCGGTGGCGGAGGAGCCCACCAGCTCGACGAGCTTGTAGATATGGTTTGACATGGTTTCTCTCCTGGCCGCGGGGACGGTAGATGGCGGTCCCGCGACGGCAGACGCCGGCGAGTTGCGGCCAGCACTCGGGGCAAGCCACCTGCCAGATCGAGCGGTGTCCGCCTCAGAGGCGCGCGCGGCGGTCGGCGGCGTGCATCTGCGGCCCGCCGGTGCATAGCGAGCGGCTACCCAGTTGCCACCCGCTGTACCGTCGCCACTGACTGGACATACAGCCGCGACAGCGGCGCCAGGGACGTGTCGGGCTGGCCTTCCTTTACAGCGCCGGCTTGCGCTGTCCAAGCCCGCTGCGGGTCTCCTTTTTGCCCCACCAGGACTCCTCCCTTCCCCGGACGTCCAGAGCCGGGGTTCCACAGCCCGCCCACCATGACGGGCTGTTTCTTTGTCGCGCCCTCCAACGCTGTGCGTCAGGCAGCTGAGGCTCAGTGAAAGTACCTCTGCTGGTGCAGCCTGTAACGGCCGCGCAGTAGCTTGGCCCGCTGCTCTGAGCACTGGCAGTTTGTGCCGGGATGCACGCCAATGACACGGGCAGAGGTGCGCCCCACAATCTGCACAGCGCGCCCGGCAGGCGGCGATCGAGCAACGACCGATGTGGCGCCACCATCGTCCCGCGTCGGACCTGGGCCTGTCGACGGGCGAGGCACCTTGCGGAGACCGACCCATGATGTCCTCCTCCCACGCCCACCGTCCTGCTTTCAGGAGTGACCGACGTCGTCTGCTCATCGGCGCCGCGGTATTCGGCACGGGGATCGCGCAGTTGCTTACCGGATGCGCGCAGCCAAACCGGTTGGTGACGACGGCAGCTGCCCCTACATCGCCGTCGAAGGCCAGCGCCGGGAGCGCCACCCGCATCGTGCTGCTCGGCACGAAAGGCGGCCCTCGCGTCGGCGGTGCCGGGCGCTCCAACCCCGCAACGCTGATCGTCAATGCCGGCGTGCCGTACCTCATCGACTGCGGCTACGGTGTGAGCCGGCAACTCGTGCGCGCCAACGTGCCACTCAACACCCTGCGCCACGTGTTCATCACCCACCACCACTCGGACCACAACCTGGAGTACGGGGCCGTCGTCTACAACGCCTGGGCGACCGGGCTGAATGTGCCGGTGCACGCCTACGGCCCGCCGCCAATCGCGCAGATGACGCGTGACTTCATGGCCTTCATGCGCTTCGACATCGAGACGCGCATGGCCGACGAGGGCCGTCCCGACCTGCGCCAGCTGCTGGTGGCGCACGAGATCGACCGCCCGGGCTTGGTACTGCGCAACGCCGACGTGACGGTCACCGCCGCCCGTGTGCGCCATCCGCCCATCGAGCAGGCTTACGCCTTCCGGTTCGACACGGCCGACCGCTCGATCGTCGTCTCGGGCGACACCACGTACTCGCCCGAACTGATCGAGCTGTCCCGCGGCGCTGACGTGCTGATCCACGAGATCCTCTACGAGCCCGGCATCGACCGGCTGCTGGCGCGCGTGCCCAACGCGGCGACGCTGCGCAAGCACATGATGGACAGCCACACCGTGTCCGAGGACGTAGGCCGCGTGGCCGCCGCCGCCGGCGTGAAGACGCTGGTGCTGTCGCATTTCGTGCCCGGTGACGACGACACGATCACCGACGCGATGTGGACCGACGAGGTGCGCCGGGACTACGGCGGGCCCATCGTCGTCGGACGTGATCTGATGGAGATCTGAAGACAAGGTCTCAACGTACCTTGCAGTCGGCGCCGAAGAAACACGGCGCCCTCCAGCACAGGAAATCCAGCCGGTCGGCAAGCTGGTCTACATTGAGTCTTATGCGCCCGTTTGCATGCCCGGCGCAGTCCCTTGGAGGTGTTGACCTGTGGCAGATATCTTCCATGACCGGCATGCGAGAGGCCGAACCAAGACCGGTTGGCTCGACGCACACCACACGTTCTCGTTTGGCAGCTTCAATGACCCGACCAGAATGGGCTTCCGCGCCCTGAGGGTCATTAACGAGGACTTGATCACCGGCGGCTCCGGATTTCCGGAGCATGCGCACGATCACTTCGACATCCTGACGTTCATGCTGGCCGGCACGCTGGAGCATTCCGATTCTGCCGGTCACCGGGGACTGCTTCATGCCGGCGACGTGCAGTGCATTAGCGCCGGCTCTGGCATCCGCCACGCCGAGCGCAATCCGTCGCCGGACGTGCCCACCCATCTCTTCCAGATCTGGTTGCATGCCGACGCCGACGATGCGCCGCCGCGCTACCAACTGCTGCGCGGTGCCCTGCAGCCTGGATCTTCTGAGCCCCGTCTGGTCGCAGACCCCGGTGAACAGCAGGACACCCTGCGCTTGCGGGCGCCAGTACGCATCTGGACCAGTCGCGCCGATCCTGGAACCCAGTGTGCTCACGCGCTGGCGCCGGGACGGTTCGGCTGGCTGCAGTTGCTCGAAGGCGTCGTGGAAGTCGACGCGGGTCCAGGGGCCGGGGCGCTGGAACTGCGTGGCGGCGATGCGCTGCAACTCACCACGGTTCGCCAGCTCACCATCAGTCCCACGACGGCGGCCGCCTGGCTGTGGTTCGATCTTCCATAAAGCGCTCGCACTCTCATAGGCGAGACGAGTGAAAGTTTCGCCGTCATCGGCCCGGCCAAGTATTCAGGGCCACCGATAAGGGCACATATAGCTGAGGGCGCTTTTGCGACAATTAACAAATACAGGCCTGGGTTTGACACTATTGGATTTCCCCAAGTCGACCATGGCAGTGCGGTCGCAGAGCCCGGTGCAGTACAGCACCAACGTCAGTCTTGTTTTCCGCTTGTAGACAAAATACGGTCATGGGACGGAGCTGATTGTGAAATTATTTATTCTCGGGAACAAGATAGTTTCGCAGGTACGTTGGAAGTTAAGCCACACTTGACGACATACGAAGGCATGCAACCAAATGGAGTGCCAAAATCAGCAACTGATCCTAGACTTTGTCCAAGTCCAGCTTCTCAAGCTGCCAACACAAAGTACTTGTATTTTGCACGCAATTGACTGGGCCCGATTACACGGTAATTTTGATGATTAAAATACAAAACGATTCCCATCTCAAGTTTGATCCAAGCCGAGCCGGCGAATACGAGCCACAGAGCCGTGTTGCACTGGCCGGCTATGACGCCTGCCATGAGCTTGCTGGCGGCATCAATTGGCCGAAACAGACGAGCTCGCGTACTGGTAGCTGGGGCAGGTGGCGGTGCCCGTGAGATAGTGACTGCTGGAATTCTTGAGCCTGAATGGCAGTTCACCGCGGTGGACCCAAGCGAGCCGATGATGAACATTTCGCGCGCACGGCTTATAGAGCATGGACTACTTGATCGTACGCAAATTCATCTTGGCTACATCGATGACTTGCCTGAACAAGAATTGTTTGATGCAGCAACCCTCATTGGCGTACTTCACCATTTGCCGGGAGCAGAAGCCAAGCAATCAATCCTGCATGCACTGGCCTTGCGCGCGAAACCTGATGCTCCTTTGATTATCGCGTGCAACCAGTATCACTATGCAAGCCAGCCGCTGCTGCTGGCGGCTTGGGGTGAGCGCTGGCGCATGCAAGGTGCATCCCACGAAGAGGTACAAGCCAAACTAGCAAAAATATTGCAGGGCGCAGGTCCGCCTGAATCTGAACAGGCCGTCATCGATCTTTTGGCAGCAGCCGGGTTTAAACAATCTGCAAAATTCTTTTCCAGTCTTTTTTGGGGTGCTTGGATTGCATTCAGGCAAGAATAATCGAGGAAATAATTCACCGTGCCCTACGGCGGCGTGCTACCGTAGATCTTGTACCGAGTGTAATCAAAAGCGGGGCCAGCGGCCTACGCAGGCTGCTTCGCAGCCGGGAAGCTTGTTTTCCAGTGGCACGAGCGCCAGCACATAAAGCTGAGTATGTATGAGGTTGAGCGCTACGTAGCAGGCCTGCAACCATGCAATGGTGCCCTGCCCGCTTCAGGGTATTGAGTCTTATTATTTCATGATCCGACATCGCCATCGGCGACGTTATGTCAAGCATCCCTAATTTCAGCCGCCCACGGGAAGATAAGTAAACCCTCGGTAAAGGGGACTGCGCGTTCTCTGCGCACCAGCGCGCATTTGCAGTTTCGGACGCCGCTGCAGCAGCGTCGCAAGTACCGTCTGCGATTCGAGTTGCGTCAGCGCCGCCCCTAGGCAGACATGCGGTCCGGTTCCAAATGACAGCGCACCCGGATTCACCCGAGCCACGTCCAGTTGGTCCGGCGCCTCATGCCGCCGCGGATCGCGGTTTGCAGCCCCCATGAGAGCAATAACCAGCTCACCACGACGAATCCATTGCCCGTGCAGCGTGAAATCCGTCATTACTCGCCGTCCGCTCCACTGAACCGGCGTGTCGTGACGCAGCAACTCGCGCACGGCGTTGGGCAGCAGCTCGGGTTGCGCGCGCAGCCGCTCCCACTGCTCACGCTCCGACAGCAGCGCGTGCACCGCGTTGCCCAGTAGGTGGCGCGTGGTCTCGTAGCCGGCAAACAGCAGCATCGCGCACTGCGCCAGCAGCTCCGCGCCGTCTTCCACGCTGCCATCGGCCTGGGCCGCGAGCAGCAGGCTCACCAGGTCGTCGCCCGGCTGGCGCCGCCGGCGCGGTAGCAGCTCGCGCTCGAAGTAGCCGGCCAGCGCCACCACGCTGCGCTGCGCGGCACGCACGTCGGCTTGTGTCGGGTTCACCGAGCCCAGGAAGGCGGCAATGTCCTCGCTCCAGGCCGTGAACTCGGCATACACCGACGCTTCCATGTCCATCAGCCGGGCGATCACGCGCGCCGGCAGCGGGCGCGCCACCTTCTGCATGAAGTCGAAGCTCTCACCGGCCTCGTCCAGCAGCTCGTCGATGAGCGCCTGCGTCACGAGCTTCAATGCCTGCACGCGGTCCGGCCGGAACGCCGGCTGCAGCACCTTGCGCAGCCGCGTGTGGTCGGGAGCGTCAAGGAAGGGCAGGCAGCGCGTGAACAGCCGCTGCATCGGCGTGAGTTCGGTGCGGGCGTCAGGCTCGGCCGCGCGCATCACCCAGCCGCCCGTGCGGCGAGCCGACAGGCGCGGGTCGCGCAGCGCGGCCTCGACGTCGGCATGGCGCGTCAGCAGCCAGGCGCCGCCGAAGAACTCCTCGCTCCAGTGGATCGGCCCGGCTTCGCGCAGTGCGCGGTACGCCGGATAGGGGTCGTGCAGGAATTCCAAGTCGACGAACGGGGCCACCGACGCCCGCGGCGCCAGCAGTGCGTTCATTTGCCGACCGCGCCCGACACGTCCAGGTGCGCCTGCACCTCCGGGCGCTGGCCCTGCGGGCGCAGCTGCAGCCGCTCGAAGAGGCGGCGATCCTTCTCGGCCTGCGGGTTGGTCGTGGTCAGCAGCCGGTCGCCGTAGAAGATCGAATTGGCACCGGCCATGAAGCACAGCGCCTGCAGCGCGTCGTCCATCTGCTCGCGGCCGGCCGACAGACGCACCATCGTGGTCGGCATCGTGATGCGCGCCACCGCGATGGTGCGCACGAACTCGAAGAGGTCGATGGGCTCGCTGTCGGCCAGCGGCGTGCCCGGCACGGGCACCAGGTTGTTGATGGGCACCGACTCCGGGAACGGGTCCAGGTTGGCCAGCTGCGCGATCAGCCCGGCGCGCTGCGCCCGCGTCTCGCCCATGCCCACGATGCCGCCGCAGCACACGTTGATGCCGGCGTCGCGCACGTGGTGCAGCGTGTCCAGGCGGTCCTGGTAGGTGCGAGTGTGGATGATCTGCCCATAGTGGTCCGGCGCGGTGTCGAGGTTGTGGTTGTAGTAATCCAGCCCCGCCCCTTTGAGCTGCGCCGCCTGCTCCTTGTCGAGCATGCCCAGCGTCATGCAGGTCTCCAGGCCCAGGCTGCGCACCTCGCGCACCATCTCCGTCACGCGCTCCATGTCGCGCTCCTTGGGGCTGCGCCAAGCCGCGCCCATGCAGAAGCGTGTGGCGCCCTGCTCCTTGGCGGCCTGCGCGGCACCCAGCACTTCGGAAATCGACAGGATCTTGCTGGCCTCGACGCCGGTGTCGAAGTGCGCCGACTGCGGGCAGTAGCCGCAGTCCTCGGCGCAGCCGCCGGTCTTGATGGACAGCAGCGTGGAAAGCTGCACCTCGCTGGGGTCGAAATGCTCGCGGTGCACCTGCTGCGCGCGGAACAGCAGCTCCATGAATGGCAGGTCATAGAGCGCTTGCACCTCTGCCACGGACCAGCGGCCGAGCATCTGATCCGCAACTCTCGCGCGACGCAGGGATGATGCAGGTATGGTGGTAAGTGAGCTCATTACTGGGCTTGATCCAATTCGGGAAAGCACGCGGCGAAGTAAGAAAGTACTGCCTTACATGCTCACGTAATGGGACCACAGACAGACTGTTGCCTCTGCTTTGACGGCAAGGCGGCGCAGCTGTCGTGATCGCCTGAACGTTGCCGCACTTCTTGAAGACACCGTCGCAAAAGAGCCATGAAAAAGCTCCGCTAACGCAAAAGATGCGCTCTCAAACGTCTTGCGCTGTAGGCCGCCCGGCCAGCAACGCCCGTGATACGCGCGACTGCGACGTACGGCCCAGCCGCTCATTGATCCAGGCGCCGCAATCCACGAGCGCGTCGAGATCCACGCCGGTGTCGGCGCCCAGGCCGTGCAGCAGGTACACCACGTCCTCGGTCGCCACGTTGCCGGTGGCCCCGTTTGCGTAAGGGCAACCGCCCAGCCCGGCCACTGAGCTGTCGAAAACACGCAGGCCGAACTGGTACGAGGCGTATACATTGGCCACCGCCATGCCGTAGGTGTCGTGGTAGTGGCCGGCCAGCCGCGCAACTGGCACTTGGCTGGCCACGGCTTCAAGCATGCGCAGCACCGACGCCGGTGTGCCCGCGCCAATGGTGTCGCCCAGCGACACCTCGTAGCTGCCGAGCTCGCGCAGCCGCAGCGCCACCCGCGCTACCTGTGCCGGCGCCACCGGCCCCTCGTACGGGCACGCCACTATGCACGAAACGTAGCCACGCACCCTCACGCCTTGCCGACGCGCCGCCTCGAACACCGGCTCGAAACGCGCGATGGACTCGGTAATCGAACAGTTGATGTTGCGCTGCGAGAAGGTTTCCGAAGCCGCTGCAAACACAGCGACCTCCGTCGCGCCAGCTGCTACAGCTGCCTCGAAACCCTTGAGGTTCGGTGCCAGCACGGGGTAGTTCACGCCCGGGCGGCGCGACAGCCCTGCCATGACCTCGGCATGGTCCGCCATCTGCGGCACCCACTTCGGCGAGACGAAGGACGTGGCCTCGATGTCACGCAAGCCCGCCGCGGCCAGCCGCTCAATGAGCGCCAGTTTGGTCGCGGTCGAGATGGCCTGCTTCTCGTTCTGCAGCCCGTCGCGCGGCCCGACCTCAACGATGCGAACCTTGTTGTTCATCACTCGGCTTTCTCGAATTCCAGCAGCTCAGCGCCGTCCACTACCTGCTCGCCCGGGGCGAACCGGAAAGCCTTGACGACTCCCTTGCCCGGCGCGCTGATGGTGTGCTCCATCTTCATTGCTTCGAGCACCAGCAGCGGCGCGCCCTTGTCCACCGGCACGCCCGGCTGGGCGATCAGCGCGATGATCTTGCCCGGCATCGGCGCGCGCAGCCCGCCCTCGGCTTCCTCGCCCACGCCGCCCACGTGCAGCCGGTCCACCATGCACAGCGGCCAGGAGCGCCCTTCAAAGAAGACTTGGCGCCGCTCGCTCGCGGCCACCACCACGGCGCGCAGCCGGCGCTCGTCCAGTTGCGCCATCAACTCGCTGTCCGCGCCCAGCGTGCCGCGGGCAAACACGCGCTGGGCGCCCAGCGTCAGTTCCCAGCCACCGCGGGCGGGCGTCACGCCCACGTCCTGCACCACCTCACCCATGCGCAGCGAGATCTGGCGCTGAGCGCTGCCGTTGAGCCGCCAGCCGTCGAGCAACCGCCACGGCGAGGCCGCATCGGGCGCGCCGGCCGCGGCCTTCTGCGCCAGGCGCTGCTCGCGTAGCAGCCCGGCGAGTGCAGCCAGCAGCCACACGTCGCCCGGCACTTCGCCGGCTTCCGGGAACAGCAGCGCCTGCTCGCGCTCGATCAGCCCGGTGTCGAGATCGGCGTTGGCAAACGAGGGCACGCCCACCAGGCGCGACAGAAACTCGACGTTGTTTTGTACGCCCACCACGCGGTAGCTACCCAGCGCCTGGCGCATGCGCGCCAGCGCCTGGCGCCTATCCTGCCCCCACACAATCAGCTTGGCGATCATGGGGTCGTAGTGCGGCGTGATCTCGTCGCCCTGCTCCACGCCGGTGTCCACGCGCACGTGGTCGCTTTCCGGCGGCGGCGCCAAGTGCACCAGCCGCCCGGTGGAGGGCAGGAAGCCGCGGTCCGGGTCCTCGGCATAGATGCGTGCCTCCAGTGCGTGGCCGTCGATGGATAACTGCTCCTGGCGCAGCGGCAGCGGCTCGCCCGACGCGACGCGAAGCTGCCACTCCACCAGATCAAGCCCCGTGATCATCTCGGTGACCGGGTGCTCGACCTGCAGCCGGGTGTTCATCTCCATGAAATAAAACGACCCGTCCTGGTTGGCGATGAACTCGACGGTGCCGGCGCCCACATAGCCCACCGCCAGTGCTGCATCGACGGCCGCCTTGCCCATAGCAGCACGCCGCTCGGGCGTCATGCCAGGCGCGGGTGCCTCTTCCAGCACTTTCTGGTGCCGGCGCTGCACCGAGCAGTCGCGCTCGAACAGGTACACGCAATGGCCATGCTTGTCGCCGAACACCTGGATCTCGATGTGCCGCGGCTTGAGCACATACTTTTCGACCAGCACATGGTCGTCGCCGAAGGCGTTGGTCGCCTCGCGCTGGCACGAGGTCAGCGCCGCCTCGAAGTCTTCGGCCCGGTCCACGCGGCGCATGCCCTTGCCACCGCCGCCGGCGCTGGCCTTGATCAGTACCGGGTAGCCGATCTTTTCAGCCTGCGCCGCCAGGAACCCGGGCTCCTGTTTGTCGCCGTGATAGCCCGGCGTGAGCGGCACGCCGGCTTTTTCCATCAGCGCCTTGGCCGCGGACTTGCTGCCCATGGCGCGGATGGCCGAAGCCGGCGGGCCGATGAAGACGACGCCCGCGGCCGCGCAGGCCTCGGCGAAGTCCTCGTTTTCGGAGAGAAAGCCGTAGCCGGGGTGGATAGCCTGCGCGCCCGTCTGCTTCGCCGCCTCCAGGATGCGCTCGCCCAGCAAGTACGACTCGCGCACCGGCGCCGGCCCGATCAGCACCGCCTCGTCAGCCAGCCGCACGTGGCGGGCGTTGGCGTCCGCCTCGGAATACACGGCCACCGTGGCGATGCCCATGCGCCGCGCCGTCTTGATGACGCGGCAGGCGATCTCGCCGCGGTTGGCAATCAGGATCTTGTTGAACACGCGTGTCTCTCCAGTCGTTCTCGTGTCAGGCCGGACCCGGCGTCCACGAGGGCGCGCGCTTGCCCAGGAACGCCGCCAGTCCCTCGCGCGCCTCAGGCGTGGTACGCAGCGTGGCAATGCGCCGGGCCGTGTCCTCGACCAGCGCGTCGTCTACCAGGCGGTGGGCCACAGCGCGGATGAGGTCCGTCGCGGCGGCCTGCGCCAGCGGGCCGCCCAGCAGCAGTGCGTCCACCACCTGCTGCACCCGTGCGTCCAGCGCCTCGGGCTCGGCCACCTCGTGCGCCAGCCCGATGCGGTGCGCTTCTGCGGCGCTGATCCGCTCGGCTGTCTGGAAGTAGCGGTAGGCCTGGCGCTCGCCGATGGCGCGCACCACGTAAGGGCCGATGGCGGATGGGATGATCCCGAGCCGCACCTCCGAGGTGGCGAACTTCGCCTTGGTCGATGCCACGCAGATGTCGCAGGCCGAGGCCAGCCCCATGCCGCCGCCTAGCGCGGCGCCATGCACCCGCGCCAGCGTCGGCGAGGCGCAGGTCGAGATGGTGCGGAATAGGCTGGCCAGCCGGCGCGCATCGGCCAGGTTGTCCTCCAGCGGTGCGGCGCTCAGGCGCTGCATCCAGTTCAGGTCTGCTCCGGCGGAGAAGCTCTTGCCTTCGCCGGCCAGCACGATGGCGCGCACGTTCTCTTGCGCATCCAGCACCGTGAACGCCTCGGTCAGCTCGGCAATCAAGGTCTCGTCGAAAGCGTTGTGCACTTCCGGCCGGTTCATCCAGACCCAGGCCGCCGCGCCGCGGCGCTCAATCTTCAGCGTTTTGAAATCCATGGCCGGCCTCACATGCGGAACACGCCGAACTTGGTCGGCGGAATCGGCGCATTGAGCGTCGCCGCCAGCGACAAGCCCAGTACACGCCGCGTTTGCGCCGGGTCCACCACGCCGTCGTCCCACAGCCGCGCCGTGGCGTAGTAGGGGTGGCCCTGCTCCTCGTACTGCACGCGGATCGGCGCCTTGAAGGCGTCTTCCTCCTGCGCGTTCCAGGCGCCGCCCTTGGCCTCAATGCCCTCGCGCCGCACGGTGGCCAGCACCGATGCGGCCTGCTCGCCGCCCATCACGCTGATGCGCGCGTTGGGCCACATCCAAAGGAAGCGCGGCGAGTAGGCCCGCCCGCACATGCCGTAGTTGCCGGCGCCGAAGCTGCCGCCGATGAGCATCGTGATCTTGGGCACTTGGGCGGTGGCTACGGCCGTGACCATCTTGGCACCGTCCTTGGCGATGCCGCCGTTCTCGTACTTGCGCCCGACCATGAAGCCGGTGATGTTCTGCAGGAACACCAGCGGCACGCCGCGCTGCGAGCACAGCTCGATGAAGTGCGCGCCCTTTTGCGCCGACTCGCCGAACAGGATGCCGTTGTTGGCCACGATGCCCACGGGCATGCCGTACAGCCGCGCGAAGCCCGTGATCAGCGTCGTGCCGTAGCGCGCCTTGAACTCGTCGAAGCGCGAGCCGTCCACCACGCGGGCAATGACCTCGCGCACGTCGTAGGGCTTCCTCGTGTCCTGCGGAATCACGCCGTACAGCTCTTCGGGGTCGTAGAGCGGCTCCTCGCTGGCCTCCAGCGTGACGGTCGAGGGCTTGACGCGGTTGAAGTGGCCCACGATGCGCCGCGCGATGTAGAGCGCGTGTGCGTCGTTCTCGGCCAGGTGGTCGGCCACGCCCGAGATGCGCGTGTGCACGTCGCCGCCGCCCAGGTCCTCGGCGCTCACCACCTCGCCGGTGGCGGCCTTCACCAGCGGCGGCCCACCCAAAAAGATTGTGCCCTGGTTGCGCACGATCACGGTCTCGTCGCTCATCGCCGGCACGTAGGCGCCGCCTGCCGTACACGAGCCCATCACCACGGCCACCTGTGGAATGCCCAGCGCCGACATGTTGGCCTGGTTGAAGAAGATGCGCCCGAAATGGTCGCGGTCCGGGAACACCTCGTCCTGCTTGGGCAGGAAGGCGCCGCCCGAGTCCACCAGGTAGAGGCACGGCAGGTGGTTCTGCTGCGCAATCTCCTGCGCGCGCAGGTGCTTCTTCACCGTCATCGGGTAGTAGGTGCCGCCCTTCACCGTGGCGTCGTTGGCCACGATCATGCAGTCAACGCCCTGCACCCTGCCGATGCCGGCGATGACGCCCGCGGCCGGCGCATCGCTGCCGTACATGCCGTAGGCCGCGAGCTGGCCGATCTCCAGGAACGGCGCGCCCGGGTCAAGCAGCTGCGCCACGCGCTCGCGCGGCAGCAGCTTGCCGCGGGCAGTGTGCTTGGCGCGCGCGGCTTCGCCGCCGCCTTGTGCAGTAGAAGCGGCCTTCTCGCGCAGGTCGTGTACCTGTGTGCGCAGTGCGTCGGCATTGGCCCGAAATTCGGCAGAGCGGGTGTCGATCTTGGATTGCAATACTTCCATGTCAGCTCTCTTTACGCCTCAATCTGCCTTGAGGCCCGCCTTGGCGATCACGGGGCCCCACTTCAGCCGTTCGCTCTTGGCAAACTCAGCCAGTTCGGCGGCAGAACCACCTGCCGGCTCATGACCGAGCTCCAGCAGACGTTGTCGAACTTCAGGCTGTGCCAGGATCTTCGCAAGCTCGGCGTTCAACTTCTGGACAACCGCACTGGGCGTTCCGCGCGGCACGTAAAGCCCATTCCACGCCAGCACCTGAAAGCCATCCAAGCCCTGCGCGGCCACGGTCTTGCTGCCAGGCAGCAACGCCGACGTCTTGAGCGAAGTCACGCCAAGCGCTTTGAGCTTGCCACTGGCAATGAACGAGCGCGAGGCGCTGACGGTGTCAATGGCCACCGCAACCTGACCACCCATGAGGTCGGTCATCGACGTGCCGGACCCCTTGTACGGAATTCCACGAATCGACGTGGAGCACTGTTGATTCAACAGCTCCAGCACCAGCCGCGCAGTCGTGCTGGGCAAGGCGACGTTCAACGAGTCGGGCTTGGTCTTCGCTTCACGCAACAGGTCGGGTAGGCTGTTGTAAGGCGCCGATGGCTGTGTCAGAAATACCATCGGAAAGGACGACACGAGAATGACAGGCTCGAAGTCCTTTTCCGGGTCGAACGGCATCGACGGGTACAGGTACTGGTTCAGCACGTGGGTGCCGTTCGTGCCCATCAGCAGCGTGTAGCCATCTGCCGTGGCGCGTGCTGCCTCCGCCGCGCCGATATTGCCGCCCGCGCCAGCCCGGTTCTCTACGAAGAAGGTTTGCCCCATAGCCTTGGTGAGATGCTCGGCCAAGTACCGTGTCGCGACATCAGTGCCCTGACCCGGCTGGTAGGGCACGATGATCCGTACCGACTTGGCTGGATAGGACTGGGCCGTTGCCGGCTGCATGGTCAGGAGGGAAGCCACGAATGCGGCACAAGCGGCAAGAATCTTCATCAGTGTCTCCGAGTCGTTGTAGGTCTTTGGCGCGATGGCAGTTACTTGCGCCGTCTCCGTGGCAGGACGCCAAGATCGCGCAGCTCTGCAAGACGGCGGTCGCTCAATCCGGCCTCCAGCAGCACCTCGTCCGTGTGCTGCCCATAGCAAGGCGGCGTACTGGCGGGACGGCCCGGCGTGCGTGAAAGCCGCGTCGGAATGCCAATACCTCGATAATCCGGGCGCTCCACGGACATCTGGCGGTGCTGGGCGTGCAACTGCCTGAACGCTTCTGGAACGGTGTTCACCGGCCCCACGGGCACGCCCTCACGCATCAGCTCCTGGCACAAGGCATCCCGGGACCAGGACGCGAGCACTGCTTCGATCTCCGCTCGCAGCTCGGCGCGGTGCTGCAGCCTCAGAGCATTGGTGGCAAATCGGTTGTCAGTGAGTAGGCTCGACAAGCCGACGTGCTCGCAGAAACGCTGGAACTGCCGATCGTTGAGCAGGCCCAGAAAAACGAGGCCATCACGGCATGCGAACTTGTCGTAGGGAGCGATGTTGGGATGGGCACTTCCTAAGAGCTCGGGCGTCCGACCCGAGTGCATCCAGTTGGCTGCATGGGGGACCAACAAGCTCAGCGCCGTGTCGAACAGCGTGGCTTCGACCCGCTGGCCAAGTCCGGTGCGCTGGCGGTCTGCCAACGCCAAAAGGATGCCCGACATGGCGGTGTAGCCTGTGAGGTGATCAACGATCGGCACGCCGATTCGTGTCGGCCCGGAGGCCGGATCGCCGTTGATGCTCATCAGTCCGCACATGGCCTGCAAAATGGCGTCGTACCCCGGCAGCCCCCCCAACGGACCGTCAGTTCCAAACCCTGAGATCGAGCAGTAGATGAGCCGCGGAAACCGGCTCGCCAGCACCGACTCGTAGTCGAGTCCCCAGCGGGCCATCGTTCCGGGAATGAAGTTCTCCACCAGGACGTCGGCGCTCTCCAGCAGGTGCAGCAGCGTCCTCTGCCCCTCGACATGAGCAAGATCGAGCGCAATGGCTCGCTTGCCCCGGTTGACGGCTGTGAAGTACGCCGCATCGCCGGCTTCGTTGAAAGGCGGCCCCAGCGTGCGGGTTTCGTCACCCGAGGGAGGCTCGACCTTGATCACGTCGGCGCCGTGGTCGGCGAGCATCTGCGTGCACAGAGGGCCAGCCAGCACCCTCGACAGATCGATCACGCGAAGGCCGTCCAGAGAACGCCTTGATGAACCGCTGGCGGCCTGTGCGGCCTGATCTGGTGAACCGGACATCGTCGACCTTGCTTCGAACGCGGCCGGCGCCAGGAAGGCAGCTTCTGCTGGCGCAGCGCGATCAGTTGTGGCTCGCATGGGCAGTGCTTTGCACTGTCCCAGTCAGAGGCGTGCAGGTTGGAATCTGCCGTCAGCTTCCCCTGCACGACCTGGACATCAACGCCGCGAAGGCAGTTCGACGATGCCCGAGCCAACCACGGAGAGTTCGTCATCCTGGTTGCGCGCCTCCTGCTCGATCTCGACGAGGTAGCGGCCGCCTTCCGAGTACTTGCGCTTGACCTTGCCCTTGATGAACAGCATGTCGCCTTCCGGATTGTGGCGGCGAATCTTGCAGCTGGCTTGGCGCAGGAAGCCGTCGTCGCCCATCCAGTTGGTCAGCTGGTGGGTGAGCCAGGAGGTGCGCTCGGGACCGTAGTCGTACGCGCCCGGCGCACCGACCTCCAACGCAAAATCCTCTTCCCAGTGGACGCGCTCCGGGACATCGGGGATGCCGAAGCGGTTGGTGATACCGGCGTTCGGGTGAGCATCGATCAGCTTCCACGCCAGCTTGTTGGCGCGGATGTAGAGGCCGCCCCAGCCCTGGGCGTAGGCGATGAAGCCGGTCACGGTCATCGGCCCCTTGAACAGCACGGGCAGATCTTCGCCTTCGGTGACGTCTTCCCAGTACCGGAGCGTGCTGCCGCGCACCTCCTCGTTGGCATACAGCTTGTACGCCTCCTGGATCTCTTCGGGCGTGTAGCGGCGAGGCTCGCGCGCCCGCACTTCCTTGTATTTGCTGCCCTGTTCACGAGCGTGGTCGCGCTCAGTTCGGAAGCACCAGCTGTCGGCCTCGGCCACCTTGTCGCCGTGCTGGTTGAAAAAGTCCACGTGATAGATCTGCTGCACGGCGCGGCCAGCAAAGCGCGTCTGGTGCTCGACCAGATCCTTGAGGTAGGCCTCGGTCGAGATGGTGTCGTTGCGCTTGATGGTCTTGTGCCAAGTCCAGTCCGACCCCGACCACATGGCGTGTACACCGGGCAGGCCGCCCACATATCCAGAGACAATGCGGCTGGTGGAGAACAGGAAGCTCGGCAGCGCAATGACGCCGCCATGCTGCGTCTTGGCCGCATAGTCGGGATCGCACCACAGCGGGTTGTCGTCACCGATGCCATGGGCGTAATGGCGGATGTTGTCCCGAGTCGCCTCGTAGCACCAGGGCTCGGCGGTGGCGCCGATCTTGACGCCGATGCGCTGGCGCAGGTCGTCGAGGCCTTGCTCGGTGATCTTGGGGAACGAACGTTCAATCTTGCTCGACATGATGTGTCTCCTTTCAGTCAGGCATGAGCGGCTTGCGCCGCGTTGGCGTTGGCGAGTTCTTGCTCTCGCAGCTTCTTGCGGTGAATCTTTCCGGCTGGGGTCTTGGGCAGTTCAGAGACGAACACGACCTGGCGCGGGTACTCGTGCTGGCTCAGCCGGGTCCGCACGGCTTCCTGGATTTCCTGGACGAAGGCTTCGTCGCCAGTACGGTCGGAGACAACGAAGGCTTTGACGACTTGTCCACGCAGCGCGTCGGGCACGCCGATCGCAGCAGCCTCCTTCACATCGGGATGCTTGAGCACGGCGTCCTCGACTTCCACGGCACCGATGGTCCAGCCGGCGGAAATGATCACGTCATCGGCTCTGCCGCCGTGCCAGAAGTAGCCGTCCTCGTCCACGCGCCCCAGATCCTTCGTTGCCACCCAAGCGCCGCCGCGCCAGAGCTTGATCTCTCCTGTCACACCCGGTGGACATGCGCGTCCATCGCTGTCCTGAACTTCCACACGCAGCCCTGGCACGGGCTTGCCGAGGGAGCCGGATTTCACGACGAAGTCGTTAGCACCCGGATAGTTCACCAGGCAAACGCCGATCTCAGTCGTGCCGTACATGCTGCACACGGGCTTGCCGAAGGTGGCCTCGACGAACTGCGCTGTTTCGCTGTCAATGGGTTCGCCCGTGAACGACACCTTGTCGAAGAAATACTGGTAATTCGCAGCCACTCCGGAGTTGCGCATCATCCGGTAGTGCGTCGCCGCAGCCGAAATGTTGTTGAACTTGTGGTCCTGCAATGCCTTGAGCAGACGCTCGGCGTTGAACTTGCCAGCGTAGGCGCCGATCGTCACGCCCAATGCAAGCGGCGCCAGCGTGCCGTGCCACAGCCCGTGCCCCCAGGCCGGCGACGAAGGACACATGAAACGATCGCCGGGACGCACTCCCGTCCCATAGAGGGCAGCGAGCATCAGAGTGACCAGCGCACGGTGCGTGTGCTTGACCGCGTCCGGCAGCTCTCGAGTGGTGCCTGACGTGTATTGGAAGATCGCCAAGTCATCCGCACGGGTCTGAGGCACAAATTCGCTGGGAAACCTGCGCAGCCCTGTTATGAAGTTCTCGTCGGCAACGACCACCTGCAGTTGATCGGATGCCGTGACCAGTGCGGCCTTCTCGGCATTCGTCACCATCAGGCGCGGATCACAGTCCTGAACTCGCAGCCGGATGCCATCCGGACCAAACAGCGTGAAGAGCGGTACCGCGATGGCGCCCATCTTCATCGCGCCGAACATGGCCACGTAGAAATCGCGGGACGGCTCCAGCATCACTGCCACCCGATCGCCGGGCTTGATGCCACGCTCCACCAGGTAATGGGCAAAGCGTGCCGAGTCTTCAGATATCTGCCGAAAGCTGATCAGTTCGTCATCGCCATTGGCGCGAACCAGGATGACCGCGGTGCGATCGCCATCCGCATGGCGATCGATGCACTCGTGGGCAATGTTCATCTGCTCGCGATTGCCGTCAAACAGCTCCCACAGCTTGGCCGAGGAACAGTTGGCTTGGGCGTCCGCATAGGAAACGTGCTCAGTCAGCTTCGTCATTTGTTGGACCTCTCTTGCATCTCTGCCAGTGAAGTCACTATGCGTGTCGCACTCAAAATTGTCAAATACGTTCATCAATTGTATTAGGACAATTTTACCCGGTATGCTTTCATGCATGAACCGCGTTTCCTGCAACGGGCGCGCTTCGATCAGCGCAGTACCGGATGGGCAGCCCTGGCCCTGCGGGCAGAATCACCACCATGCATGACCACACATAGACAAACAGCGATGACTTCGACCGATTTCAGGGAACCAGTGTCCTCAAAGGGGCCACGTGTGCGGGCTGTTCCTGCAGTTACCCGCGCCGTTGCCATCCTGCGGCTACTGGGCCGCAGCTCCGAGCCGATGACGCTCAAGTCCATATCGCAAGAGCTCGACATGGTGACCAGCACGTGCCTTCATATTCTTCGAGCGCTTGTTGAAGAAGGACTCGTCAAGGTTGATCCAGGCACCAAGCGCTATGGTTTGGGCGTTGGCATGCTGGCGCTGGCCAGAAGCGTCATCGAGAGCAGTCCGTTTCCCGCTTTGGTACAACCGATCCTCGACAAGTTGTCCAGCAAGTGGAACGTCACCGCCATCGGTGTCGAGGTGACCGGCCTCGATCACATGGTCGTACTGGCACTTTCGCGCTCCACGGCACCCTTCAGGTTACACGTCGACGTAGGGAGTCGATTTCCCGCGCTGATCAGCGCAACGGGCCGTTTGGTTGCCGCCTACTCCGAGCTATCGGAAGCTGATGTGGAACGCCGATTCAAGTCGTTGAGGTGGGACCAACCCCCTGATATCGACGCATGGAGAAAAGACGTGCAGGCAGTACGCCGCAAGGGATTCAGCCTCGACCGAGGTAACTACATCAACGGCATCTCGCTTGTTGCCGTTCCTGTTTTCGATAGCAAGGGGAGGATGACGCACTCCTTGGTCGCTGCCGGTCTTTCGGACCAGCTGAGCGGAACCCAGAGCCAGGCTCTTGCCAAGGACATGCAAGAAGAGTCCCAGGCAATATCCCAACTGCTTACTGCAAGGAATTGAGGCGATGGATGCGATAGCAATAAATGAAGCTCTGATGCACCGGGGATGGAAGCAACGTTCCCTCCCCGGCTTCATTGGCTTGGTTGGACCACTTTGGACTTGCAAGGAGGAAGTGTCCTGGGCGTACGGGCTTCTCGCAACGAAGGAGCACACGAACCCGGCAGGTGTCGTCCACGGAGGACTGCTGACAACGCTGATGGACCATGCCCTGAGCTCCATTGCCTGGGAAGCCATGCAGCGCCGTGCGTGTATGACGGTCCAGCTAGACACACAATTCCTGACTGGAGCACGCGAGGGGCAGTTCCTGGAGGCACGAGGGAAGGTTATCCGTGCAACATCAAGCCTCGTGTTTATGCAGGGTGAGATTCGTGTTGGAGAGGCCATAGTTATCACGGCTTCAGCCATTCTGAAGATGGTTTCTGCAGGTGACGTGGAGCGGAAGGCATGACAGACTGAGCTCGACTTTGGCCATCACGCCGTGTAGCAAGCCGCCTCGTGCAGGCGGCGGAATACAGTACGCGGCACATTTATGATGTCGCGCTCGCAACGGGACATTGAGAAATCAGCGTAGTGGCGCCACCAGTGACCACGTACGGTAGCCAGTGCATCGCTGAAGGTTGGGGATCTGCTTGCGGTACCAGACGGCTTGGCGGACCGCAAGGCTGCCATTGCGCACCAACGCGTTGGCCAGCAACGTCACGATGGAGTACAGGGCCAGCAATATCGGTGTGGTCCGGGCGATGGCGAGACTGCTCCACTGGCGCTGGGTTTCGAGTCCAAGGTGACGGCGCGCTTCCTCAAAAGTGACCTCCACCGCCCAGCGTCGCACAAAGGAATTGGGGATCTCGTAC
>NZ_JAXOJX010000079.1:0-29035 GCF_034427735.1 Azohydromonas lata | reverse complement strand
CCGCGCGCAGCAGCCGCCACAGCCGCAGCACGGCGCCGCTCCAGCCGGCCGCGACACAGGCCAGCCCCATGCCGGCCATCAGCGGGGCTTGTGCGCCGCCGTCCGCCAGCGCGAGGCCGAACGCCAGCCAGCCCGCGAGCTGTGCGCCCACCGCCGGCAGCAGCGCCGCGGCCTTCACCGGCGGCGCCTGCACCCAGCGCGCGCCGGCCGTGCAGAGAAAGCCGGCAACGAACAGCGGCATGAAGCCCCAGGCCGCCCACAGCGCATGCCCGGCGCCCAGGGGCACGCGGCCCGCCGGGCCGGGCCACCACAGCCGGGCGGCCCACCCCAGCGCGCCCAGGGCGAGCACGAAGGCCCCGGCCACGAACCCCAGGCGGGCGGGCGAAGCAAGCCAATGGCGCGGATGCCAGGAGCGGCGCGCCGCGGACGACGGCGGCAAGGAGGACACGCAGGACATGGCGCGCAGGCTGCCGCCCAAGGGCGGCCTCGGCCTTGAGCTGCATCAGGCCCAGGCGGGCGTGCCGGCGACGGCGGCCGCCGCGTCCCATGCCGTGGCGCCCGCAGGGGGTAAGCCGCTTCGCCAACGGCCTTCCCGACGCGCCGCCACCCCCGGGTGCGCGCCTTGCTGCAGTGCCGCAATCGCGGAAAACCGCCGCCGCGCCCGCGTCAGCGGCGCGGGCGCGGCCGCACACAAGGAGCACTTGGGCATGCCGGGTTGGGCAGATTTCGACGGATTCACCACCACCACGTTCCTAGGCGCCTCGGCGCTGAGCTGGGCCACGGCGCTGGCCGCGGCGCTGGCGAGCTGGATCGCCATGCGGCTGGCGCTGCGCTTTCTCACCCGCCGCGCCAGCGCCGTGGCGCACCGCACCACCAACCGCGTCGACGATTTGCTCGTGGACCTGCTGCAGTGCACCAGCCGCGCGCTGCTGCTGGTGACGGCGCTGCTCATCGGCCTTTCCATGCTGGACTTGCCCGCGCGCTGGAGCACGCGCGTGAGCCAGCTCTGGTTCCTCACGCTGGCGCTGCAGTTCGGCCTGTGGGGCAACCGCGCCATCGCCATCGGCCTGCGCCGCTACGAGGAGCGCCATGGCGCGGGCGGCATGGCCACGCAGGTCAGCACCTCCGCCACGCTCCTGCGCTGGGCACTGCGCACGGTGCTGTGGGCCGTGGTGCTGCTGGCCATGCTGGCCAACCTGGGGGTGAACATCACGGCGCTGGTGGCCAGCCTGGGCGTGGGCGGCGTGGCCGTGGCGCTGGCGGTGCAGAACATCCTGGGCGACCTGTTCGCCTCGCTGTCCATCGCCGTGGACAAGCCGTTCGAGGTGGGCGACTTCATCACCCTCGCCGGCGTGGCCGGCAGCGTGGAGCAGGTTGGGCTGAAAACCACGCGCATCCGCGCGCTCAGCGGCGAGCAGATCGTCATCTCCAACACCGAGCTGCTCAAGCAGACCATCAACAACTACAAGCGCATGGAAAAGCGCCGCGTGGTCTTCAAGTTCGGCCTGAGCTTCGGCGCCACGCCGGAGCAGGCCGAGGCCGTGCCGGCCCTCGTGCGCCGCGCCATCGAGTCGCAGGACAAGACCAAGTTCGACCGGGCCCACTTCATGGCCTTCGGCGACAGCTCGCTGGACTACGAGGTGGTCTATTTCGTCCTGTCGGCCGACTACAACCTCTACATGGACATACAGCAGCGCGTCAACCTGACGCTGATGCGCGAGTTCCGCCAGCTCGGCGTGGACTTCGCCTTCCCCACCCGCACGCTGCAGATGCCTGGGCTGGAAGCGCGGCTGGCAGCGCAGCCCCGCCCGGACGAGGCGCCGCAGCGCCCGCGCCGCGTGCTGCCCTGAAGCAGCGCGGCCGGGGCGGTGCCGGCGCAAGGCCGGCCGTGAAGAAGCGGCGTCGCACCCGCGCGACGCGTCCCGGGAGCGGCCGGTGCGGGCCTTAAGCTCGCGGCCGTCCTCACTTCTTCGCCATCTGCAGTCGGCGCCCACAGCGGCGCCTTGCGGTGCCGTACCGGCCGCCCCCGATGTTGTTGTTCCCCGCAGTACCCCGCAGTACCCCGCAGTACCCCCCCGTCGTCCTTTCCCCTGAGATCCACGAAGCGGCTGCTGCCGGCCCTGGGCCTGGCGCTGCTGGCCACGCTCGCGCAGGCGCAGGGCTTCAACCAATGCAAGGCCATCTTCCCGACGGCGCAGCCGCCGCGCGTGGCCGTGCCGGCCGGCGCCACGCGCGAGCTGTGCTACGACGCCTTCGCCACGCTCTACTCCGGGCGCAGCAAGACGCCGCTGTACACGGTGGAAAAGCTCACCCGCGAGCAGTTGCTGGACGCCAAGGACGAGGAGCGCACCAACCGCTTCTTCCCCGACGCCCGCCTGCCCAGCGCCGAGCGCGCGACGCTGGAGGACTACAAGGGCAGCGGCTACGACCGCGGCCACATGGCCGCCGCGGCCAACATGCCCACGGCGCAGGCCATGGCGCAGTCCTTCTCGCTGGCCAACGTGGTGCCGCAGGCCCGCATCAACAACCAGCGCACTTGGGCCGAGATCGAGAAGTCCACGCGCCGCTACGTGATGCGCGCCGCCGGCCCGGTGTACGTGTTCACCGGCCCGGTGTTCCCGCGCCAGCGCCAGCCGCGCACCATTGGCGACGGCGTGTGGGTGCCCAGCTATCTCTACAAGCTGGTCTACGACGCCTCCACCCGCCGCGCCTGGGCCTACTGGGTGGAGAACAGCAACGAGGCCAAGGTGGCGCCGCCCATCACCTACAAGGAACTGGTGGATCGCACGGGGATCGAGTTCCTGCCGGGGGTGCTGCCTGGACCGTGAGAAACGGCGACCGGCGCCCACCGCGCCGCCGGCCGCCCAAGCGCATCAAGCCTCCTGCGTCTCCAGCACGCCGCGGCGGATCTGGTCGCGCTCCATGCTCTCGAACAGCGCCTTGAAGTTGCCCTCGCCGAAGCCGTCGTCGCCCTTGCGCTGGATGAACTCGAAGAACACCGGGCCCATGAGGGACTGCGAGAAGATCTGCAGCAGCAACCGCTTGCTGCCGTCGCGGGTGGTGCCGTCCACCAGGATGCCGCGGGCTTTGAGCTCCTCCACCGGCTGGCCGTGGCCGGGCAGCCGCTCCTCCAGCATCTCGTAGTAGATGTCGTTGGGCGCCGTCATCACCGGGATGCCCGCCATCTGCAGCGCGTCCACGCTGGCCAGGATGTCGTCGGTGAGCAGCGCCACGTGCTGTATGCCCTCGCCGTTGAAGGCCATCAGGAACTCCTCGATCTGGCCGGAGCCTTTCTTGGACTCCTCGTTGAGCGGGATGCGGATCATCCCGTCCGGCGCCGTCATCGCCTTGGAGGTCAGGCCCGTGTACTCGCCCTGGATGTCGAAGTAGCGGATCTCGCGGAAGTTGAAGAGCTTCTCGTAGAACGAAGCCCAGTACGCCATGCGCCCGCGGTACACGTTGTGCGTGAGGTGGTCAATGACCTTGAAGCCGTGGCCGGCCGGGTGGCGCTCCACGCCGTCCAGGAATTCGAAGTCGATGTCGTAGATGCTCTTGCCATCCTCGAAACGGTCGATCAGGTACAGCGGCGCGCCGCCGATGCCCTTGATGGCCGGCAGCCGCAGCTCCATCGGCCCCGTGGGAATTTCAACGGGCTGCGCACCCAGCGCCAGCGCGCGGTTGTAGGCCTTGTGCGAGTCCTTGACGCGGAAGGCCATGCCGCAGGCCGAGGGGCCGTGCTCGGCGGCGAAGTACGAGGCCACGCTCTGCGGCTCGTTGTTGACGATGAAGTTGATGTCGCCCTGGCGGTAGAGCAGCACGTCCTTGGAGCGGTGCTTGGCCACCAGGGTGAAGCCCAGCTTCTCGAACAGCGGCTCCAGCAGGCCGGGCGTGGGCGAGGCGAACTCGATGAACTCGAAGCCCATCAGGCCCATGGGGTTCTCGAACAGGTCGGACATGGCGGTTTCTCCTTAGGAATCGATTCAGGCGTTCAGACCAGCTGGTCCAGCGCGAGGGTGTAGGCGGTGCGGGCCAGCCCCGTGGGCTCCACCGAGCGCTCGCGGCAGCGCTGCAGGGCGTTGAGGATGGTGGCGGAAACGTCGCCGAAGACGGCCTCGTCCCCGTGGGCGCCCTCACCCATGAGATAGGCAAAGGCACGCGCCATGCCGCAGTTGGCAACGAAGTCCGGGATCACGGACACGCGGCCGTCGGCGTATTCCTGGATGGGCCCGTAGAAGATCTCGCTGTCGGCGAAGGCGACGTTGGCGCCGCAGGCGATGACTTCCAGGCCGCCCGCCACCATGGCGTCCACCTGCTGCTGCGTCACCAGGCGCGAGGCGGCGCAGGGCAGGAAGATGTCGGCGCCCACGCTCCAGATGCGGCGGTTGATCTCTTCGAAAGGCAGCAGGTCGTCGGCGGCGAGCTGGTTGCCGCGGCGGTTCAGGAACAGCGCCTTCACCTCGTCGAACGTGAACCCCGCCGGGCGCAGCAGGCCGCCTTCGCGGTCGATGATGCCCACCACCTTGGCGCCGGCCTGGGCCAGGTAGTAGGCGGCCGTGGCGCCCACGTTGCCCCAGCCCTGGACGATGACGCGCTTGCCCTGCAGCTCGCGGCCCCACAGCCGCTGCTGGTGGCGCACGGACTCGGCCACGCCCCAGCCGGTGATGAGGTCGGCGACCGTGTAGCGGCGCGCGGCGTCGGGGGTGTAGCGCGCGTCCTCCACGGCGTGGGCCACGCCGCGCCGGAGCTGGCCGACCTTGCGGATGCGCTCGCTCTCGCCGGGGTTGAAGTGGCCGTTGACCACGCCCTCCTGCGGGTGCCACAGGCCGTGGCTCTCGGTGATGGGGATGACCTCGTGCATCTCGTCCACGTTGAGGTCGCCGCCCGTGCCGTAGTAGCTCTTGAGCAGCGGGGCGACGGCCTTGTACCAGCGGCGCAGCACGTCGGCCTTGCGCGGGTCGGCCGGGTCGAAGTCGATGCCGGACTTGGCGCCGCCGATGGCGGGGCCGGACACGGTGAACTTCACCTCCATGGTCTTGGCCAGCGACTCGACCTCGCGCCGGTCCAGCCCGCGGCGCATGCGCGTGCCGCCCCCGGCGGCGCCGCCGCGCAGGCTGTTGATCACCACCCAGCCGCGCGCGGGCGTCTGGTCGTCATGCCACTCGAACACGATGGCGGGCGGCTTGTTCTCGAAGCGCTGGAGCAGGTCTTTCATGGGAGGTCTCCTGGTGAGCCTTGGCGTTTTCGGGTGTGGCCAGGGCAAGAAATCGGGGGGCTTGCCGGAAACCGGCATGCGTCGCTAACTGACTCGTCATCCCCACGCAGGCGGGGATCCAGGCGGCCCCCAAGCCGGCCGCCCGCTCATGTCGCGGCGTGCCGAGGCCTGGGCCCTGGCGTTCCTGCACGGTCCCTGCGCGCCGGCGTGGGACCGCCTGGATTCCCGCCTGCGCGGGAATGACGAAGTAGGGAGCGTGGCGTGTTGGCTTACGGCTCACGGCTCACGGCTCACGGCTGGCAGCAAGCCGGTCAAGCCAGCAGCAGCTTGTCGTCGTCGATGCGTTCGCCCCGCGTGCGCTCGAACATGCGCAGCAGGTCCGGCACGTCCAGGCCCTGGCGCTGCTCGCCGCTGACGTCCAGCACCACGCGGCCCTGGTGCAGCATCACGGTGCGGTGGCCGTGGTCCAGGGCCTGGCGCATGCTGTGGGTGACCATCAGCGCGGTGAGCTGCTGCTCGCGCACGATGCGGTCGGTCAGCTCCAGGACGAAGGCTGCCGTGCGCGGGTCCAGCGCCGCGGTGTGCTCGTCCAGCAGCAAGAGCTTGGACGGTTGCAGCGACGCCATCAGCAGGCTCACCGCCTGGCGCTGGCCGCCGGAGAGCAGCCCCATGCGGTCGGCCAGCCGGTTCTCCAGGCCCAGGTTGAGCGTGCGCAGCTTGGCGCGGAACAGCTCGCGCACCTGCTTGTTGAGCGTGAGCGCCAGGCCCCGGCCCTGCCCGCGCTTCCAGGCCAGCGCCATGTTTTCCTCGATGCTCAGCGCCTCGCAGGTGCCGGCCATGGGGTCTTGGAACACGCGCGCCACCAGCGCGCTGCGCTGCCAGGCGTTGCGCCGCGTGACGTCCTCGCCGGCGATCTCGATGCGGCCGCTGTCCACCAGCAGGTCGCCGCTGATGGCGTTGAGGAAGGTGGACTTGCCCGCGCCGTTGGAGCCGATCACGGTGACGAACTGCCCGCTGGGAATGTCCAGGTCCAGCCCGCGCAGCGCGCGGTTCTCGATGGGCGTGCCGGGGTTGAAGGTGATTTCCAGTCGTTGGGCGCGCAGCATCACAGGGCCTCCTTGGTCGTCGCGGTATTGCCGGCCTTGGCCGACTGGGTCGAAGCAAGCGAGGCCGGTGCCTTGCGCTTGCCCAGCTTGCGCTTGAGCTGGGGGCTCAGCAGCGCCAGCGCCACGAGCACGGCGGTGACGAGGTTGAGGTCCTGCGCCTGCAGGCCCAGGAAGTCGCTGTTGAGCGCGGCGGCGATGAAGAAGCGGTAGAGCACGGCGCCCAGCACGCAGGCCAGCGTCGCCAGCACCAGGCCGCGTGCCGGCAGCAGCGTCTCGCCCACGATGACGGCGGCCAGGCCGATGACGATGGTGCCCACGCCCATGGAGATGTCCGCCCCGCCCTGCGACTGCGCGAACAAGGCCCCGGCCAGCGCCACCAGCGCGTTGGACAGCGCCAGGCCGTAGATGGTGAAGCGGTCGGTGGAGATGCCCTGGGCGCGCGACATGCGGGCGTTGTTGCCCGTGGCGCGCATGGCCAGGCCGGCTTCGGAGGCGAAGAACAGGTCCAGCAGCCCCTTCACCACCGCGACCACGGCCAGCATGAGCAGCGGCTTGAAGACGTAGTCCGGCCAGTCGTTGAAGGTGAACAGGCTGAACAGCGTGGGCTCGGTGATCAGCGCCACGTTGGGCTTGCCCATCACGCGCAGGTTGATCGAGTACAGGGCGATCATCACCAGGATGCTGGCCAGCAACTGCATGATGCGCAGCCCAACGTGCAGCCAGGCCGTGAGCGCGCCGGCGGCGGCGCCGGCCAGCATGGCGACAACGGTCGCGGCCAGCGGGTTCCAGCCGGCCACGATCAGCGTGGCGGCCACGGCGCCGCCGAGCGGGAAGCTGCCGTCCACCGTCAGGTCGGGGAAGTTGATGACGCGAAAGGAGATGAAGACGCCCAAGGCGACCAGGCCAAAGATCAGGCCTATCTCCAGGGCGCCCAGGGAAGCGATGAGGGACATGCGGGGTTTCCTGCGGCAAGGCTGCGCCCGCACGCGCCGCTGAAGCGGCGCGCCGGACGAAAGCGAAAACGGGTTGAGGACGGAAGAGGTGGCGACGGCACCGCCGCCGCGGCGCTTATTTCTGCGCCACCACCTGCTTGGCGGCTTTCAGAAGGTCCTCAGGCAGCGTCACGCCCTGCTTCTGCGCGGCTTCCGGGTTGACGTGCAGCTCAAAGCGCTGGCTGGTCTGCGCCGCGATGGCACCGGGCTTCTCGCCCTTGAGCACGCGCACCACGAGCTGGCCGGTCTGGCGGCCCAGGTCGTAGTAATTGAGGCCCAGGGCGGCGACGGCGCCGCGCTTGACGGCGTCGGTGTCGGCCGCGACCACCGGCAGCTTGGCCTGCTGCGCCACCTTCACGATGCCCTCGAAGGCCGACATCACGTTGTTGTCGGTGGGCGCGTAGATCACGTCGGCCTTGCCGACCAGGCTTTGCGCGGCGCCGGGCACGTCCACCGTGCGCGGGGCGGCAGCTTCCACCAGCGTCAGGCCGGCGGCGGCGCAGGCTTTCTTGAGCGCCTCGACGATGGCCACCGAGTTGGCCTCGCCGGGGTTGTAGATCACGCCCAGCTTCTTCACGTCCGGCCGCACGCGCTTGACCAGCTCGACGTGCTTGTCCAGCGGCGAGGCGTCGGACACGCCCGTGACGTTGCCGCCGGCGGGCTCCCAGCTCTTGACGAGCTTGGCCGCCACCGGGTCGGTGACGGCGGAGAACACCACCGGGATGTCGCGCGTGGCGGCCACCGCGGCCTGGGCCGACGGGGTGGCGATGGCGACGATGGCGTCCGGCCGCTCGCCCACGTACTTGCGCGCGATCTGCGCCGCGGTGCCCGTGTTGCCCTGGGCGCTCTGGTAGTCGAAGCGCAGGTTCTTGCCGACCTCGTAGCCGGCGGCCTTGAGCTCGTCGCGCACGCCGTCGCGCGCGGCGTCCAGCGCGGGGTGCTCGACGATGGCGGTGACGGCCACGCGCTTGACGGCGGCCTCGGCGGCCAGGGCCGTGGCGGGCAGCGCGCAGGCCAGGGTGAGGGACGCGAGGGCGGCGCGGAAGAAACGTTGTTGCATGGGGGCTGTCTCCGGTGTCGTCCGCTGCGGGGCTCTTGGCCCGGCGCGGCGCTCGTTGCGAACAGGCGAAACTTTAGGCAGCACGGCGCGCAATTGCTTTTCATCAAGCGTGCGGGGCTTCCCCTGAAAGCGAGACAGAATTTCGTATTGCTCTCGAACGGGGAAATTTCCGTGCACGCGCTTGATCTGGATCGAATCGACTGCCGCCTGCTCACGCACCTGCAGGCCAACGGCCGGGCCTCCAACCTGGAGCTGGCCGAGGCGGCGGGCCTGTCGCCCGCGCAGGCGCACCGGCGCCACCGCCGGTTGGAGGAGCTGGGCCTGATAGGCGGCTACCACGCGCAACTGGACGCGCGGCGGCTGGGCCTGACGGTGGTGGCCTTCATCCACATCGGCATGGAAAAGGGCCACCTGCGCGACCTGCCCAGCTTCCAGGGCCTGGTGGCCGACCTGCCGCAGGTGCTGGAGTGCTACTCGGTGACGGGCGACTTCGATTACGTGCTCAAGGTCGTGGCGCAGGACCTGAAGGCGCTGTCCACCTTCCTGATGGACACGCTCATGCGGCTGCCCGGCGTCAACAGCGTGCGCTCCAGCGTCTGCCTGGACGAGATCAAGTGCACGACGACGCTGCCGCTTGGGCAGGCGTGAGGCGTCGGCGCGGCCAGGCGCCAGACGGCCTCATCCTGTTCGGCCGGCGACTCGGCGGGCCGTCCTCACGCCCCCCTGCCGCGCGCCGCCCTCTTCTTGGCCGCCACCGTCTTCTTCCCGCGCGCCGTGCCGGCCTTGCTCTCCTGGGGATCCGCCGCGGGCGCCGCATCCTTTGCCGCATCCGCCGGCGGCTTGGCCATTGCCCGATCGGCGCGCCGGTAATCGGTGGCCTTGAGGCCCTGCGCCAGCGCCAGCAGGTGCGCCGCCACGTGCCACAGCGCCGGCACGCCGCTGTGCAGGAACAGCGCATCGGCCAGGCGCGAGAGCTGGCACAGGTGGCTCAGCACGGAGTCCAGCTCGCGCGGCTTGATCATCAGCCGCGCCAGCTCGGCGCGGTAGGCCTGCAGCAGCTGCTCGCGCGCGGGCACGGCGGCTTCGCCCTGGTCGAGCGAGCCGTCCAGCAGCGCCTGCACCACGCGGGCCTCCAGGGGCATGAGCGCCGTCCAGGCGTCGGCCTGCGCGGCGAAGGCGCGCCGCGCCTCCTCCTCGCTCACCCGCGCCAGCTCCAGCGCCTGCGCGGCCTGCGCCGGCGCCGTCGCGGGCTGCGCCTTGAGCAGCAGGGCCTGCAGCGCCAGCCCGTTGAGCGCGTTGTAGGGCCTGAAGCCGGGCTGGCCCGGCTCGCCCTGGCCGGCGCGGTAGGCCTCGGCGCTGTCGGACAGCATGCGCTCCAGCGCCTTGCCGGCCGAGCTCGGTACCGGCGACGCCTCCAGCAAGTCGCGCGCATGCAGGACGGCCAGCCGCTTGAGCGCCCCGCCGCGCAGCGCGCCGCGCTCGGCGTTGAGGGCGCCGCTGCGCTGGCCCTCGCCCTCTCCTTCGCCGCGGCCCTGGCCCACCAGCCGGTCCAGGTCGTCCAGCCGCTGCAGAGCGCGGCGTATCAAGTCCTTGTCCTTCTGCTTCTCGCCCAAGCGGGCCTCGACGTTGGCGAGCTGCTCGATGTCGCGAATGGGCACGCGGCCGAGCTGGTCCTCGGCCTGCACGGCGCAGAGGTAAGCCTTGCGGGCTTCGTCGTCATGCTTCAGATCGGCCCACGTGGCCCCCAGCGCCGATTGCAGCGAGGGCGAGTGGCGCCAGTCCGGCGGGCAGCGCTTGTCCAGCAGGTCCTGGATCTCGTCGCGCTGGCGCTTGAGCTCGGCATCGGTCAGCGCCTCGGAGCGCCGCGCCAGCGCCGCGCGGCGTGAGGCCAGCTCGTCCAGCAGCTCGTCGGGGCTGGCGACCTGGGTGTCGCCGTCCCCGGCGGCGCGGGCCTCGGCCATGCCCTCGGCGCGCCAGTCGGCGTCGCCATAGGCCTGATACGCCCCCCAGGTGATGTCGCCGCCGCCGTCCTGGTAGATGGCCTGGCGCGCCCGGAACACGGCCTCGCCAAAGGGCTGGCGGTGCAGCAGCAGCTCCTTGTAGAAGGTCTCGCCGAAGTCGCGCGCGAGCTTGTCGTTGACGGCCCAACCCGCCACCACCACGCAGCGCACGCCTATGGCCATGAGCTCGCGCGCGACGCTGGCCGCGAGCTTGTTGGCGTCGCGCAGGCGCTGCGCGCCGCCGTCTACCTGGCCCAAGTGGCAGCAGGAGAGGAAGACCAGCTCAGGCACCCACTCCATGGCGGAGATCTCCGCCGCGGTGATCAACAAGCCGTCGGAGAGCACCACGCCGGAGCGGCGCCCGCCGTCCACGTGCGCCAGGTCGAACACCCCATGCGCGGCGATGTGCAGGATGCGCCAGGGCCGGCGCAGCAGTTGCGCCATCACGTCCACCGCGCGCTGGTCGGCACCGATGGCGGTGCGCACCTCGTAGCCCAGGCCGGTGAGCACCTGCGCCACGGCGTTGGCCTCCGCCTCGGCCCCCTGCAGCGGCGGCAGCGGTTGCGCCGGCCGGCCATTCACGAGGAAGGCCAACTCAAAACCCTGCACGGACGGGTTGCCCACCACCAGCGCCGTGTGGCCCACGCTGGGCCGCACCTGGCGGCGGTACTCGGCGCTGGCGAGCTGGCGCACCATGGGCATCTGCAGCGCCATCGGCGGCGGGCCCGCCTGCGCCAGGCCGCCGGCCTGGGCGTCGGCGGCGAACATCAGCTCCCAGGGCATGTTGGCGGTGTACTCGTCCAGCACCAGCACCACGCGCTGCAGTTGCCGCCCGGCCTCCTTGAAGTCGTGCGGCACCATGAGCTGGAACAGCATGCGGCCGATGTCCTCGTTCCACACGGGCGAGGCGATCTGCTGGCGTATGAGCGCTTCCACCAGGCCCGGCTGGCGCTGCTGCATCTCCGTCTCGGCCCGCGCGCGCTGGCCCACGTAGACGAAGCGCAGCCGCGTGGCGATGCCGGCGGCGCGCGAGGGCGCCGGCGCGGCGGCCGCGCCCGGGGCCGGGACAGGCGCACCGGCGGCGCCGTCGTCCGCGCCGGTGATCATGAGCCGCGGCCAGTAGGCGCTGGAATGGTTGTCGAACAGGCGCTGGCGCAGGCCCTGCCCCTGGCGCAGCGTGCGCCGGCACACCAGCGCCGTGCCCTGGCTCTGCGCGAGCTGCGACAGCCGCGAGCCCTCCTGCGCCAGGCGGCGCAGCGCGTACACGGCGGTGATGGCGGTGTCGAGGTAGAGCTCGACGATGTCCAGCCGCCCAACGCACAGCCGCAGCCGCGTGCTCTCGTGGAAGCGCGCGTTGGCCTCCAGCACGCCGCGCACCAGCGCCTCCACGGAGCTGTCCACGCCGAGGTTGGCGTTGGAGTTGTAGCCCAGCAGCAGCGTGGCCAGCGGCAGCTCGTACTCGGCGTCGGCGCCGTTCACCTGCGCGCCGAGCTGGTCGGCCAGTTGCAGCAGCAGCCGCAACACGCCGGCGCGCACGGCGTCCGTCAAGTCCGTGCCGCTCAGCGGCTGCTCGTAGCGGCCCAGACCCGTGACCACCGCACCGCGCACCATGCCCGCGCCCAGCGGGCGCAGCGGCGACACGCGCAGCACCACGGTGGCCGTGCCGCGCGCACCGGCGTACAGGCCCAGCGCCCGGCGGCGGCTCAGGTCGCCTTCCAGCAGCTCGCGGTCGATGAGGGCCTCGGGGCCGGCAATGGGGTCGTTCTCGTAGTGGCCCACCAGCAAGGGCTGCGTGAGAAAGCGCAGGTCCGTGGCGGTGACGCCCACTTCCAGCCGGCGCTTGGGCCGCGGCTTGATGCGCGTGCGCGCCTTGCCGCCCACGGCGGCGTTGATCAGCGCGGCATCGGAGAGCACGGCCGGCGGCCCGGCGTCAAAGACCACGGGGCCCTGCGGCTCGGCGGCGCGGGTGACGGGCGGCGTCTGCGCCAGCGCCGCGGTGCTGCCCTTGACCAGCAGCTCCGCCAGCGCACTGAAATGCTCGCGCGTGTCGCACAGGTTGCCGTGCTCGGCGGGCATGAAATAGTGCTGGCCGACGTTGCCTATGCGCCCGGAGGCCCAGGTGACGGTACCGTCGCCGCGCGGCGTGCCCTGGAGCTTGAGCCGCCCGTTTTCCACCACCAGGCCGCAGGTGGTGTTGAGCGCCACGCCAAACACGTAGATCGCTTTCGGGGCGTAGGCGGCGGGCAGGCTGGGCGGCTCGGACCTGGGCTGGCCGCCGTTGTCCTGGCTCCACAGCCAGCCGCCCTCGGTGAGCGCCTGCTGCAGCGGCACGGCCATGCGGCCGTCGCCGAACCAGAAGTCCTTGACCGTGGGCTTCAGGTCGTCCCAGGTGGTGGAGAGCATGAAGTTGCGCTGCAGCGCATCGGCTTCGGTCTGGAATTCGTCCACGAAGCCGGGGCGCGGCAGCAACTGCAGCGCGCCGCGAAAGCCCGCGACGATGCCCAGCAATTCCTCCAGGCTGTGCCGCGTGTCCATGGCCGCGAGGGCGCGCAGCATGCCGCCCTTGCCCAGCAGGTTCTGCACCATGGTGTGCGAGCCCTGGTGCGGCGTGCCCAGCATCACCAGCCGCGCATCCGCGCGGGCCATGAGCTCGTCCATCACGGCGCGGCGGCGGTAGATGCAGGCGCGCACCACCAGGCCGCCCATGCTGTGCGCCAGCAGCCGTATGGGCTGCTGGGTCTGCTGCAGCAGTTGCGCCAGCAAGGCCCCCAGGCGCTCGCCCAACACGTCCAGCGGCTGGCGCCAGTCGTAGGCGAAGGCCACCACGCGGTGCGTGCGGGCCAGCTCCTCGATCAGCTCGCCGTAGGACAGCGCCAGCGGCGATTCGGCCTCCACGCCCTCGCTGCCCCAGGCGACGCGGTCCAGCCCGCCGCGCAGCAGCCGCAAGGGGTCCAGCCAGATGCGGTCGCCCTTGGCGCGCAGCGAGGAGCCCATGATGCCGGGCAGCAGCACGACCACGGGCAGCTCGGCCGCGGCGGCGGCGCGGGTCTGGCCTTCCAGGGCGCGCTGCAGCCTTTCCTGCAGCGCCGCCTCGTCCGGCGGCAGGTCGACGAAGGCCGGCAGCGTGCGCGGCTCCTTGCTCACCAGCCAGTCGCGCAGCGCGGTGCGGGTGTCGAGGTTGGCGAAGTAGCGGAAGTGCGTGGTGGCGCGGCTGCGCTCCAGCAGCGCGCGGGCGCCGGCGCGCGCGGCGATGCCGGCCAGCATGGCCGGCGTGTCCACCACCAGGTCGTTGTCCACCTGGTCGAAGAGCAGGAAGTCGGTGAGCAGCAGGCCCAGCCGCGACAGCGCGGTGCCGCCCTCGGCGTCCCCGGCGATCAAGCCCATGGCGATGCCGGGCTGCACCGGCGCCTGGCGCAGCAGCCGCGCCAGGGGCGAGTCCGGCAGCATGGCCTCTATGCCGGGGACCATGTGCGGGTCGGTGCGGCGCTGGGCGATTTCCAGCACCACGCGCTTGAAGACCGCGTACAGCGGGTTGCCGAAGAACCACGGGTTCAGGCCCAGCAGGCTCAGGATGCCGGAGAGGAACAGGTCGAAGTTGCCGCCGGCCAGCCGCGTGCCGTTGGCCGGCGCGGCCACGCGCACGTAGCGCTCCACGGTGAGCTGCCTGTCGGCCAGCAGCTCGGCCAGCCGGGCAAGCTGCGCGCGCTGCTCCCCGTGCGCCTTGTCCATCTCGTCGGCCAGCGTGGAGGCCGGCGGCAAGGCGCGCTCGCCCTCGGCACTGCCCGTCCCCTGGAACTGCCTGGGGTCGCGGCGGTACTGCGCGATGAGGGCGCCGAAGTCGCGCAGGCACAGCAGGTCGGCCACCAGGCCGCCGCGCGAGTGCGACACCAGGCTCACGCGCGCCCCCCTGGGCAGCGCGCCGGCCAGCGCGATGGCGTTTTCTATGGGGCTTCTCGACAGCGTGTGGTGCTCCAGGGCGTAGAGGCCGCCGGGGTAGGCCTTGCGCAGCGCGGCCCACACGTCGCGCTCGCCGCTTTGCAGCTCGCCGAAGCTGCCCACGGTGTTGGAGGCGGTGCCGTGGACGAAGACCAGCAGCGGCTTGCCGTCGTAGTCCTTGAAGTGCTCCGGCTCCACGGGCTTGGGCGTGCCGGCGCCGGACTCGGTGGTGTCCCAGGCGCACAGCAGGTCGTCTCCGGCCATGACCTTGTTTTCCAGGACGCTCGTCAAGGCCTTGGTGCCGGCCCAGGACAAGCCCAGCTCCACGGCCTGGACACCCGCGTCCTGCAGCAGCGCGCCCTGGTCCAGCTCGCCGTGCAGCACAGCGCGGATCACGCGCTTGACCACCGCCTTGCCCAGGTCGGCCACCAGGCCGCGCGAGGGCATGGCGGTGGCCGCGTTGAGCTGGTCCAGCCGGATGCGGTCGCCGTCCACGAGGTCGGGGCGGCTGCGCAGCAGGCTCGCGCGCAACTGCACCACGCTCGTGACCAGGGTGCTGCCGTCCTCCAGCTCCAGCAGCAGCACTTCGCCCTCGCCGGCCTGCATGGTGCCCACGGGCTGCGCCGTGCCGGCCTCGCGGGCGGCGGGAGACAGCAGCACGGTCTCGCGCACCTCCAGGATGCCAGCGGGCAAGAGCTTTTTCTCCGCGTCGTCTGCAGCGCCTGCTGCACCGCGCGCCGCGCTGCTCAACAGCGCCGGCTGCGCGTCGTGTGTGGCCTGCCAGCCCTGCACTTCAAGGACATGCGCCATGTGTCGTGCTCCCGCGTGGGTTCAGGCAAAGATCCTGGAGCGCCGCGCCGCGGCATCGCCCACGAGCTGCGGGCTTTGCGGGTAGCTCACCGAGGGCAGCATGGCCGGCGTGATGGCCTTGTGCCACTGCGCATAGGTCGCGTCCGCACCCAGGCCGCGCAGCGCCTTGAGCGCGTAGTAGGTGAAGGCGCCGTTGAAGCGGCCGGCGATGTGGGCGTCGTAGCTGAAGTGATTGGGCCCTTCCTGGCAGCCGGCCAGCAGCAGGTCGCCGCTGCGGCGCAGCATCAGCTTGGCCAGCGGGCTGCTGCCCTGCACGGCCGGCAAGGCGCGCGGCAGCGCGGCCGCATCCATCCAGTTGCCTATGGGCATGAAGCGCGGGCGGGTGGCGCGCGGGTCGGCATCGGGGTCGGCCGCGGCGCGGGTGACGGTGCCTGAGTGGCAGCTGTCGGCCACCAGCACCAGCTTCACCTTGGGCTGGCGGCGCAGGAAGAGCTCGTGGATCTCGTCGTCCAGCAGCGCGCCCTCGGTGCGTATGTCGTGGGGGCACAGCGCCTCGTCCAGGCCGTCCACCTCGTCGCCGTCGGTATCGGGCACGTAGGTGCCGTGGCCGGAGTAGGTGATGACGAGCACGTCGCCGCCCTGCCCCTGCTCGATGAGGCTGCCCATGGCCTGCGCCATGGCCGCCTTGGTGGCCTGGGCGTCCAGCAGCGTCGTCACGCCGAAGCCGCGCTGCTGCAGCTCCCTGGCCCAGTCCTGTGCGTCGTTGACGCAGCCCTGCAGGTCCATCCCGGTGCCGGGATAGTCGTTGATGCCGATGCACAAAGCCTTCTTTGCCATGTCGCCTCCGCAAGACCGGACTTCAGTGTCCGGCCCCCGTTAGCCTAGGGGGAGCGCCGGCGCGGCGCACCCCCTGTTTTCACGACTGCCAAAGGGGGTGGCGGGGCACTACGGCCCCGCAGTTCACCGGCAGGCCGACGAGGCGGACAGGACGATCGCAAACCGCTTGTGTGCGTCGAGCGCATGGAGTGCACGACGGGCACGTTCGTCGCCAGGCTACAAGGATGCGCACGCAACCCACAGCGCACCGCCCAGGCAACGGTGGCGCGCAACAAGGCCCGCGCCACAAAGCAAAAAGCCTGGTGTCTTGTGGACACCAGGCTTCGGCTTTTCTTGGTCGGGGTGGCGGGATTCGAACTCGCGACCCCTTGCACCCCATGCAAGTGCGCTACCAGGCTGCGCTACACCCCGACGACTGAAGCCGTAAGTATAACGCATATTTCGAGCCTTCCTTCAGCTTGCTAAGAAGAAGTTGCACAGGCATCTTCTGCATGAAAAGCAGCCGCCGTCATTGACCGATTGTGGCATCGAGGCTGCCGTGCCATGGCTTGCCATGCATCGAGCGATCCACGAGCAGTACAGCTACACCGTGCCCCCTCAGCCCTCAGCCCTCAGCCCTCAGCCCTCAGCCCTCAGCCCTCAGCCCTCAGCCCTCAGCCCTCAGCCCTCAGCCCTCAGCCCTCAGCCCTCAGCCCTCAGCCCTCAGCCCTCAGCCCTCAGCCGCCTCACATGGACACACGAGCTTCGCTCTGCCCAAAAAGCAAAAAGCCTGGTGTCTTGTGGACACCAGGCTTCGGCTTTTTTGGTCGGGGTGGCGGGATTCGAACTCGCGACCCCTTGCACCCCATGCAAGTGCGCTACCAGGCTGCGCTACACCCCGACGACTGAAGCTAGCAGTATAACACCAATTTGCTATTTGTGATCAAGCAGCGCGCGAATTTGAAGAAGTTCGGCGCGCAGCTCTTCGAGCAGGCCGCTCGGCTGGTCTTCGATGGAAGCCAGCGCCAGAGGAAGCTCGAAAGCTTGCTCGGCGGCGGGTGCCACGTCGCCCTGCGGCGACTGATCCGCTTCATCGGCCAGCGCCTTCGCCGCATGCAGCGCGGCACTGCGGGGCGACTCGTCGGCCAGCCGGTTGCGCGCACCGTTGATGGTGAAGCCCTGCTCGTACAGCAGGTCGCGGATGCGGCGGATGAGCAGCACTTCGTGGTGCTGGTAGTAGCGCCGGTTGCCGCGGCGCTTCATGGGCTTGAGCTGCGAGAACTCCTGTTCCCAGTAGCGCAGCACATAGGGCTTGACGCCGCAAAGCTCGCTCACTTCCCCGATGGTGAAGTAGCGCTTGGCGGGAATCTCGGGCAGCGGCGTCTTGTCCATTTTCAGGTGCTCCAACTGGAAGAGCTCGCCGCCCGCGCCTCAAGGCCCAGGCGGCCCCGCCAACCCCGCCAACCCCGACTGGCCCGGCCGGCCGTGGTCAACGCCGTCTTACTCGGCGTCGTCTTGGGCGTCGGCATCGCCCTGCACCAGCCCCTTGAGCTTGTGGCTCGCGTGGAAAGTCACGACGTTGCGCGCGTTGATGGGAATGGTCTCCCCCGTGCGCGGATTGCGCCCCGGGCGCGGCGCCTTGCGGCGGATGTTGAAGTTGCCGAAGCCCGACAGCTTGACCTCCTGGCCCTGCACCAGCGCGCCGTGGAGGATGTCGAAGAAGGCTTCGACCATGTCCTTGGACTCGCGCTTGTTCAGGCCCAGGCGTTCGAACAGCAGCTCGGACAGCTCGGCCTTGGTCAGCGTGGGCGTTTCTATGCTGGGCAGCAGCACGGCATCGGCCGGATTGGTGATGTCGTTCATGTCCGTGTGTCCCTCCTTATCCGCGCAACCGCACGCCCAAGCGCTGCTGCAGCCGCTGCAGCAACGCGGACATCGCGGCGTCCATGCGCTCGTCGGTGAGCGTGGCCTCGGGGTCCAGCAATTCGACGCGCACGGCCAGGCTGCGCTCGTTGGCCTCCATGCCGGCCACGGGCGTGGCGGGCTTGTAGATGTCAAAGAGCTTGGCCGAGCGTACCAGCGCACTGTCGTCGTCGAGGATGACGCTCATCAGGGCGTCATGGCCCAGGTCCTCGCGCGCCACCAGCGCCACGTCGCGCCAAGCCGACTGCAGCCGCGCAATGGGCTGGAAGGCCGGCACCGGGCGCTGCAGCAACGCGTCGAGCTCCAGTTCGAACAGCACCGGCGCCTGCGGCAGCTCGTAGGCCTGGCGCCAGCGCGGATGCAGCTCGCCCAACCAGCCCACGGCCACGCCGTCGATCTCGATGCGGGCGCTGCGGCCCGGGTGCAGCGCGGGGTGCGTGGCGGTCACGAACTTGGGGCTGAGCGGCGACAGCAGCGCTTGCACGTCGCCCTTGGCGTCGAAGAAGTCCACCGCGCGCTCGCGCTGGCCCCACTGCAGCTCCTGCGCGCTGCCGAAGGCCAGGCCCGCAAGGCGGCGCGGCTGATGCACGTTGGCCACCGTGGTGTCGGTGTCGGCCACCGAGCCGTCGCGCATGAACACGCGGCCGATCTCGAACACGCGCACGCGCGAGGCCTTGCGCGCGAGGTTGTAGCGCAGCACGTGAACCAGGCTGCCCAGCAGGCTGGAGCGCATCACCGCCAGCGGCGCGGCGATGGGGTTGAGCACGCGGATGGGGTCGGCGTTGCCGGCAAGCTCCGTCTCCCAGCGCTCCTCCACGAAACTGAAGTTGATGGTTTCCTGGTAGCCCAGGTCGGCCATCAGGTGGCGCAGCGCATGCGTGCTGCGCTGGTTCTCCGTCAGCACATGGGCGGTTACCGGCGCAACCGGCGGCGTATCGGGCAAGTTGTTGAAGCCGACGACGCGGATGACCTCCTCGATGAGGTCTTCCTCGATCTGCAGGTCGAAACGCCAGGTGGGGGGCGTCACCGTCAGCGTGCCCTCGCCTTGCGTGAAGGTCAGGCCCAGCCGCGTGAACACTTCGGCGCACTGCGCCTGTGTGACGGGCATGCCGATCACGCGCGCGGCGCGCGCCACGCGCAGCGTCACGGGCTCGCGCGCGGGCAGTTGCGTGGTCTGGTCGTCCACCGGGCCGGCTTCGCCGCCGCAGATCTGCTGGATCAGCCGCGTGAGGTGCTCGATGTGCTCCACCGTCTGCGCCGGGTCCACCCCGCGCTCGAAGCGGTGGCCCGCGTCGGTGCTGAAGTTGTAGCGGCGCGAGCGGCCGGCCACGGCTTGCGGCCACCAGAAGGCGGCTTCGACGTAGACGTTGCGCGTGTCATCGGACACGGCCGTGGCGTCACCGCCCATGATGCCCGCCAGCGATTCGACGGACTGCGCGTCGGCGATCACGCCCACGCTTTCGTCCAGCTCCACCGTGTTGCCGTTGAGCAGCTTGAGCTGCTCGCCCTTGCGGCCCCAACGCACCACCAGGTTGTCGTGGATCTTGTCGAGGTCGAAGATGTGGCTGGGACGGCCGTACTCGAACATCACGTAGTTAGAGATGTCCACCAGCGCGCTGACCGAGCGCTGGCCGCAGCGCTCTAGCCGCTCCACCATCCAGGCCGGCGTCTGGGCTTGCGGATTGATGCCGCGCACGATGCGGCCGGAGAAACGGCCGCAAAGGTCGGCCGCTTCGATGCGCACGGGCAGCCGCGCGTCATGGACGGCGGGCACGGGCTCGAACGTGGGCATCTTCAGCGGCGTGCCGGTGAGCGCGGAGAGCTCGCGGGCGATGCCGTACACGCTCAGGCAATGCGCCAGGTTGGGCGTGAGCTTGATGGTGAAAATGTGGTCGTCGAGCTTGAGCACGTCGCGCACGTTCGCGCCCACGGGCGCGTCGGCCGACAGCTCCAGCAGGCCGCCGTGGTCTTCGGAGAGCTTGAGCTCGCGGGCGGAACACAGCATGCCGAAGCTCTCGACGCCGCGCAGCTTGCCCAGCTTGATCTCGAAGGGCTTGCCGTCATCGCCGGGCGGCAGTTGCGCGCCGACGAGCGCCAGCGGCACGCGGATGCCGGCGCGGGCGTTGGGTGCGCCACAGACAATTTGCAGCGGGCCGTCCTTGGAGTGCTCGCCGGCGTCCACCTTGCACACGCGCAGGCGGTCGGCGTTGGGGTGCTGGACGGCTTCCAGGATCTCGCCCACGACGATGCCGCTGAAGGCGGGAGCGGCCGGGTGCAGCTCCTCCACTTCCAGGCCGGCCATGGTCAGCGTCTCGGACAGCTCGGCGGTGGTCAGGGGCGGATTGCAGAATTCTCGCAGCCAGGACTCGGGAAATTGCATGGTCGATCTCAGCCTTTACTTGAACTGCGAGAGGAAGCGCAGGTCGCCGTCGAAGAACAGGCGCAGGTCGTTGACGCCGTAACGGAGCATGGTCAACCGGTCCGGGCCCATGCCGAAGGCGAAGCCGATGTACTCCTCGGGGTCCAGGCCGAAGTTGCGCACGACGTTGGGGTGCACCTGGCCGGAGCCCGCCACTTCCAGCCAGCGGCCCTTGAGCGGGCCGCTGCTGAAGGCGATGTCCACCTCGGCCGACGGCTCGGTGAACGGGAAGAAGGACGGACGGAAGCGGATTTGCAGGTCGTCCGTCTCGAAGAAGTTGCGAAAGAAATCGGCGAAGACGGCCTTGAGGTCCTTGAAGCTGACGTTGCGGCCAATCCACAGGCCTTCGCACTGGTGGAACATGGGCGAGTGCGTCGCGTCGCTGTCCACGCGGTAGGTGCGGCCCGGTGCGATGACGCGGATCTCCGGCATCTCGCCGCCCTTGCCTGCATGCGCCTTGACGTGCTGCACGGCGTGACGCACCTGCATGGGGCTGGTGTGCGTGCGCAGCAGGTAGTCGCCTTGCGGGCCCTTGGCATCGACGTAGAAGGTGTCGTGCATGGAGCGCGCCGGGTGGTCGGCGGGCGTGTTCAGGGCCGTGAAGTTGAACCAGTCGTTCTCGATCTCGGGGCCGTCGGCCACGGCAAAGCCCATGGAGCCGAAGATGGCCTCGATGCGCTCCAGGGTGCGCGAGGTCGGGTGCAGGCCGCCCATGCCGCGCTGGCGGCCGGGCAGCGTGACGTCCAGCGCCTCGGCCTGGAGCTGGCGCTCCAGCTCCGCATCGGCCAGCGCCTGGCGGCGGGCGTTGAGGGCGGCCTCGACCTGCTGCTTCAGGGCGTTGATCTCGGCGCCGCGAGCCTTCTTCTGCTCAGGCGGCAACGCGCCCAGGCCCTTCATCAGTTCGGTCAGGCGTCCGGTCTTGCCGAGGTAGCGCGCCTTGGCGTTCTCCAGCTCGGCCGGCGTGGCGGCGGCAGCGAAGTCGGCACGCGCGGACGACACCAGGGGATCGAGGTCGTTCATGGAATGCGGGACGGGGGGCGGGGGCGATAAAAAAGGCCGGTCACCAGGTGCCGGCCTTCGGAGGGGTTGCCCAACCCGGGGAAACCGGGCCGGGGCAGCGCTCGGCGCGCCGTCACCCGGGGCAACGGCACACGGCGGGCGCGCGACTCAGGCGAGCTGGGCCTTCACCTTCTCGACGATGCTGCCGAAGGCGGCCGGATCGTTGACGGCCATGTCGGCCAGGACCTTGCGGTCGATCTCGATCTGGGCCTTCTTCAGGCCGGCCATGAACTTGCTGTAGGTCACGCCCAGGGCACGGGAAGCCGCGTTGATACGGGCAATCCAGAGCTGGCGGAACACGCGCTTCTTGGCACGGCGGTCGCGATAGGCGTACTGGCCCGCCTTCATCACCGCCTGCTTGGCGATGCGGAAGACGTTCTTACGGCGGCCGCGGAAGCCCTTGGCCAGGGCCAGGACCTTCTTGTGGCGGGCGCGGGCGGTTACACCACGTTTGACGCGAGGCATGGTTCTACTCCTTTAACCTTGAAGCTCAGAGGCCGGCGAAGGGCAGCATCGCAGCGATGTGGCCCATGTTGGTCTCATGCACGTTGGCAGCGCCGCGCAGCTGGCGCTTGTTCTTCGTGGTCTTCTTGGTGAGGATGTGGCGCTTGAACGCCTGACCGCGCTTCACGGTACCACCCGGACGGACGCGAAAACGCTTCTTCGCGCTGCTCTTGGTCTTCATCTTGGGCATGACTGCTCCTTGTAAGTGACCCTTGCGGGCGACCGCGGAAAACACTCCGCGGTGCTTGTCGGCCCGCAACGGCTTCTGTGTCGCGGCCACCACCTTGCAGCGGCAACCGGACCGTTGGCGCCACCGGTGACCAGACCGGCGATGCCTAACCCTGCTTGTGATGCTTACTTGCGCCGGGGCGCCAGCACCATGATCATCTGGCGGCCTTCGAGCTTGGGCATGTGCTCGACCACCGCCACGTCGGCCAGCTCGTCGCGAATGCGCTCCAGCAGCCGCATGCCGATTTCCTGGTGCGTGATCTCGCGACCGCGGAAACGCAACGTGACCTTGCCCTTGTCGCCATCTTCACCAATGAAGCGGCGCAGGTTGCGCATCTTGATCGCGTAGTCGCCTTCGTCCGTACCCGGGCGGAACTTGACTTCCTTGACCTCGATGACCTTTTGCTTGGCCTTGGCCTCGGCAGCCTTCTTCTGTTCCTGGTACTTGAACTTGCCGTAGTCCATCAGCCGGCACACCGGGGGATCCGCCGTGGCGGCAATTTCCACCAGATCGACGTCGGCCTCGCCGGCCATCCGCAACGCTTCCTGGATGCTCACGATGCCCAGCGGCTCGTTGTTTGGGCCGTTGAGACGCACCTGAGGCGCCATGATCTCCCGATTCAGCCGATGCTTACGCTCGGCATTCGGAGTGCGACGATCGAAAAAAGTAGCGATGGTTTGAACCTCGTGTCAGCCGAAGGCGGCGGCCATGGAATCGATCAGCACACGCTGCGGGGCAGCTCAGGCCTTGCTGGCAATGGCCTCGGCGATCTTTTGGCTGAAGTCGGTCGAGCTCATCACCCCAAGGTCCTGATTGCCCCGGGCGCGCACTGCAACGGTTCCGTTTGCCTTCTCCTTGTCGCCCACGACGAGGATGAACGGAACCTTTTGCAAAGAATGCTCGCGGATTTTATACGTGATCTTCTCGTTGCGCAAATCGGCCTGCGCTCTAACTCCTTGTTTTTGCAGCGCTTTCACCACTTCCTTGGCGTAATCGGCCTGAGCGTCGGTAATGGAGGCCACCACAACCTGCGTCGGCGCCAGCCACGCGGGCAGCGCGCCGGCGTGCTGCTCGATCAGGATGCCGATGAAACGCTCCAGACTGCCGACGATGGCACGGTGCAGCATCACGGGCGTGCGGCGCTCGCCGGACTCGGCCACGTACTCCGCGCCCAGGCGCTGCGCCATGGAGAAGTCCACCTGCATGGTGCCGCACTGCCACTGGCGGCCCAGCGCGTCCTTGAGCGTGTACTCGATCTTGGGACCGTAGAAGGCGCCGTCGCCAGGGGCAATAACGTAGTCGCAGCCTGAGCGCTTGAGGCTCTCGATGAGCGCCTGCTCGGCCTTGTCCCAGATCTCGTCGGAGCCGATGCGCGCCTCGGGCCGCGTGGCGACCTTGTAGAGGATGTCGGTGAAGCCGAAGTCCTTGTAGACCTTCTGCAGCAGCTCCGTGTAGGCCACGCATTCGTCGAGGATCATGTCCTCGGTGCAGAAGATGTGGCCGTCGTCCTGCGTGAAGCCGCGCACGCGCATGATGCCGTGCAGGCCGCCGCTGGGCTCATTGCGGTGGCACTGGCCGAACTCGCCAAAGCGCAGCGGCAGGTCGCGGTAGCTCTTGATGCCCTGCTTGAAGATCAGGATGTGGCCCGGACAGTTCATCGGCTTGAGCGCGTAGTCGCGCTTTTCCGACTCCGTCGTGAACATGTTGTCGCGGTACTTGTCCCAGTGGCCCGTGGCCTCCCACAGCGAGCGGTCGATGATCTGCGGACCCTTGACCTCCAGGTAGCCGTTGTCGCGGTACACGCGGCGCATGTACTGCTCCACCTCCTGCCACACGGTCCAGCCCTTGGGGTGCCAGAACACCACGCCCGGCGCGTGGTCGTCGATGTGGAACAGGTCCAGCTCACGGCCCAAGCGGCGGTGGTCGCGCTTCTCGGCCTCTTCCAGGCGGTGCAGGTACTGCTGCAGGTCGTCCTTGCTGGCCCAGGCCGTGCCGTAGATGCGCTGCAGCATCTCGTTGCGGTGGTCGCCGCGCCAGTAGGCGCCAGCCACCTTCATGAGCTTGAAGTGCTTGAGCTTGCCCGTGGAAGGCACGTGCGGGCCGCGGCAGAGGTCCTCGAAGTTGCCTTCGCGGTACAGCGAAACGTCCTGGTCCTGCGGGATGCTGGAGATGATCTCGGCCTTGTAGTCCTCGCCCAGGCCCTTGAAGTAGGCGACGGCCTCGTCGCGCGGCAGCACGCGGCGCTCGACCTTCTCGTCCTTCTTGGCCAGCTCGCCCATGCGCTTTTCAATGGCGGCCAGATCGTCCGGCGTGAACGGGCGCTTGTACGAGAAGTCGTAATAAAAGCCGTTTTCGATGACCGGGCCGATGGTGACCTGCGCTTCCGGGAACAGCTCCTTGACCGCGTAAGCCAGCAAGTGGGCCGTGGAGTGGCGGATGAGCTCCAGCCCGTCGGCGTCCTTGTCCGTGACGATGGCCAGCGGCGTGTCCTGCTCGATGCGGTAGCTCAGGTCCACGAGCTTGGCTTCCTTGCCGTGGCCGATGCGCCCGCCCAGCGCCGCCTTGGCCAGGCCGGGGCCGATGGAGGCAGCCACTTCGCCAATGGTGACGGGGGCAGGAAACTCGCGGCGCGAACCGTCGGGCAACTGGATGGCGATCATCGAAGGGACTCCGGAAATGAAAAAGCGCGGTGGGCAACCACCGCGCTTGAGATACGAAAAGGCAAAGGACAGACGCGCGGCAGCGAGCTACGAAACCTCGGTGAAGGTGGTAGTTCGCGGTGTCATAACCAGTGCTGCCTTTCTCGCTCTTGCTGAATTCGTCGGGGAAGACCCGGATTCTAGATCAGGCCGTCCAGCCCCTGTTCGAGCAGAGTCGCTGTTTCCAGGCCTGGACCGCGCCTCAATACCTATAAAGCTGCCCATCCTGCAGCCGCACGCGGTCGCCCACGCGCAAGTCGCCCAGCTCGGCATAGTCAAAAGCGCGCGCGCTGCCGTTGTCGAACTGCACGGAGACGCGGATCGCCCCGTTGCTGCTTTGCCCGCGCTCGATCTGGTTGCCGATCAGCGCCCCGCCCACGGCGCCCAGCACCGTGCCCACGTTGCGCGCCGAGGAGCTGCCGCCGAACTGGCGCCCAACCACCGCGCCGACCACGCCCCCCAGCACGGCACCGCCGCCGCTGGGCTCGGCACCCACGCGTTCTATGCGCGTGACCTGCCCGTACTGCACGTAGGACGGCTGCGGCTGCGGCTGCGCGGGCTGCGGCGTGCCCCAGCCATAGCCCGGCTGCTGCTGCGGCGGATACGCCACCGGCGGCCGACCCACGGGCTGCTGCGCGCAACCGGCCAGTACCGCCACGGCCAGCGCCACCCCCACGCACTTCTTCGTTTGCATCTCTTGCCAACTCCACGCGCCGGGATCGGCGCGCCTGAGCCAGCAACGCGCCAGCCCCGCGGGCGGTTGAAGCGCAATCTGCAACGGGTTGTTCCGGGGCGGGCGGACGGGCGCACGATGGCGCCACCCTGCCCGGCCGCGCCCATGCTGCGGCCGGCAGGCGGGCTCGATCAGCGCTTGGCGATCACGCCGCAGGCGATGCGCGGGCCGGAGTTGCCCGCGGGCTGCGAGCGGTAGTCGTCCGGGTTGGCGTGCAGCACGACGCCGCGGCCCACCACGTCGTTGGCACCGCCCACCGACACGCCCTGCAACATGATGCGCACGTCCACGTTGCCGCTGGCGTCGGTGCGCAGGTTGGGCATGTCGCCCGCGTGGTGCGGGGCGTCCTGGCCGCCGTGGGGCTGGTTGCCGGGGTTGTAGTGGCCGCCGGCGCTGGTGAAGTCCGGCGCCGAGCAGTCGCCCTTCTCGTGCACGTGGAAGCCGTACTCGGCATTGGGTTTCAGGCCGAAGAGCCGCGCATGCGCCATCACGTGGCCGCCCATGTCATGGAACATGACCGAGCCCGACACCGTCTGCCCCGTCGCGGGCGTGAGCGGGGCCATGGCCGAAGGCATGTTCATCATGCCGCCGTGGCCCATGCCCTCGCCCGGCCCGCCGTGGCCTTGGCTGGCGCAACCCGCCAGCACCGCGGCCGCCACCGCCAGACCCGCCACCTTGCCCAAGCTCGAAACCTTCATGGTCCGCTCCATGTTGTCGTGGATGAGGCCGCAACGATAACGCCGCGGCACCCGCGTTCAGCGCTTGCCTTGCAACTTGGCGAACGCCGCCGCCATCGCCCCTTGGGGCGCGGGAGCGCTGCCGCCGCCTGCGCGGCCGGCACGCTCCTGGCGACCGGCAGGGCGAAAAGCGTTCCCGCCCCCCGCATTACCGCCCGCGCCGCCGCGCGCCGCGCCCGCGTCGGTGCGCATGGACAGCGCGATGCGCCCGCGCGCCAGGTCCACCTCCACCACGCGCACCTTGACGATGTCGCCGGTCTTGACCACCTCGCGCGCGTCGGCCACGAACTTGTTGGCCAGCTGGCTCACGTGCACCAGGCCGTCCTGGTGCACGCCCAAGTCCACGAAGGCGCCGAACTGCGCCACGTTGCTCACCGTGCCCTCCAGCACCATGCCGGGCTGCAAGTCCTTGATGTCCTCCACGCCGTCGTTGAAGCGCGCCACCTTGAAGTCCGGCCGCGGGTCGCGCCCCGGCTTTTGCAGCTCGCCCAGGATGTCCTTGACGGTGATGGCGCCGAAGCGCTCATCGGCAAAGGCTTCCGGTTTGAGCTTGGCGATGACGTCAGAGTTGCCCATCAGGTCGCGGATGGGCCGGCCCGCCGCGGCGATGATTTTTTCCACCACCGGATAGGTCTCCGGGTGCACGCCGGACATGTCCAGCGGGTTGTCGCCGTCGCGGATGCGCAGGAAGCCCGCGGACAGCTCGAAGGTCTTGGGGCCCAGCCCCGTGACCTCCAGCAACTGGCGCCGGTTGCGGAAGGCGCCGTGCTGGTCGCGCCAGCGCACCACCGAGGCGGCCACGGTGGCGGACAGGCCCGACACCCGCGACAGCAGCGGGGCGGACGCCGTGTTGAGGTCCACGCCCACGCCGTTGACGCAGTCCTCTACCACCGCGTCCAGCGTGCGCGCGAGCTGGCCCTGGTTGACGTCGTGCTGGTACTGGCCCACGCCGATGCTCTTGGGGTCGATCTTCACCAGCTCGGCCAGCGGATCCTGCAGCCGCCGGGCGATGCTCACCGCGCCGCGCAGGCTCACGTCCAGCTCCGGCAGCTCCTTGCTCGCGAACTCGCTGGCGGAATAGACCGAGGCGCCCGCCTCGCTCACCACCACCTTCTCGATGCGCGCGTCGGGCGCGAGCTGCTGCAGCCGCTTGATCAGGTCGCCGGCGAGCTTGTCCGTCTCGCGGCTGGCCGTGCCGTTGCCAATGGCGATGAGGTTGACGCCGTGTGCGGCACACAAGCGCTGCAGCGTGTGCAGCGCACCGTCCCAGTCGCGCCGGGGCTCGTGCGGATAGACCGTGGCCGTGTCCAGCACCTTGCCCGTATCGCTCACCACCGCCACCTTCACGCCGGTGCGAATGCCCGGGTCCAGGCCCATGACCACGCGCTTGCCCGCGGGCGCGGCCAGCAGCAGGTCGCGCAGGTTCTCGGCAAACACCTTGATGGCCACGTCCTCGGCCTGCTCGCGCACGCGGCTGAAGAGGTCGCGCTCCAGGCTCAGGCTCAACTTGACCTTCCACGTCCAGGCGACCGTCTTGCGGATCAGCTCATCGGCCGGGCGCTTGCGGTGGCTCCAGCCCAGGTGGATGGCGATTTTTCCTTCGGCCAGCGAGGGCTGGCCGGGGACGAGTTCCTCGTCCAGCACCAGCCGCGCGTCCAGGATTTCCTGTGCCCGCCCGCGGAACACGGCCAGCGCACGGTGCGAGGGCATGGAGCGTATGGGCTCCTGGTGGTCGAAGTAGTCGCGGTACTTGGCGACCTCGGGGTTGTTCTCGTCCTTGCCGTCCACGCGCTTGCTGCGAAGGGACCCCTCGCTCCACAACCACTCGCGCAGCGGCCCAACCAGCGTGGCGTCCTCGGCCCAGCGCTCGGAGAGCAGGTCGCGCACGCCGTCCAGCACGGCGAAGGCGTCGGCAAAGCCGGCGTCGGGGTTGAGGAAGGCGGGGGCCTCGGCCATCGGGTCCAGCGACGGATCGGCCAGCAGCTTGTCCGCCAAAGGTTCCAGCCCGGCTTCGCGAGCAATCAGGCCCTTGCTGCGGCGCTTGGGCTTGAAGGGCAGATACAGGTCTTCCAGCTCCTGCTTGGTGGGCACGGCCGCGATGGCCGCGCGCAGCTCCGGCGTGAGCTTGCCCTGCTCGTCGATGCTCTTGAGCACCGCGGCGCGGCGGTCTTCGAGCTCGCGCAGGTAGGACAACCGGGCTTCGAGCTCGCGCAATTGCACGTCGTCCAGGGCGCCGGTGACTTCCTTGCGGTAGCGGGCGATGAAGGGGACGGTGGCGCCGCCATCAAGCAGCTCCACGGCCGCCTGCACTTGAGCGGGACGAACCTTGAGCTCGTCCGCAATCTGCAACAGGATTTTTTCCAACTCGGATCGCTTCAGGGTCTGGGAAAGCGCGCGAGTGTGCCACGCCGCCCCTGGGTATTCCCGAGTGTGAAATGCATCACGACCTGGCAGCCGGCCAGGTTTTCGGCTTCCACAACTCGTTTCACCACCGGGGCAGCGGAAACGTCCCGCTCGGTCATGCGCGGCTAGTCTTGCGCTGCCCAAAGTTTGGGCGCCCCCGCCGGCACGATTCGTGCCAAGCCGCTCCCCATGAACCCTTATTGCAGCGCCGCATGGCGACGCCGATCAGACAGCTTTGCCTGTTGCACTGCCCCCTGCGGGCCGCGGGCCATGGAGCGCGGGCGGATGCAAAGAACAACAAGCCCCGCGCCGCTTACAGGCAGGCGCGGGGCGCATGACGCCGCCAGACGCGGCGCCTGGCGCGCACGCAACCTGTGGAGCTGCGCGTCTTCGTCAA
>NZ_JAXOJX010000078.1:0-29146 GCF_034427735.1 Azohydromonas lata | reverse complement strand
GGCGGCTTCCGCTCCGGTGGCGGTGGGGATTTCGGCGGCGGCGGCGCCTCGGGGAGCTGGTGATGAACCGTGTGCTGCGGCTGTTGAAACACCGGCTGCTCGACGAGGGCGACGCGCGGCGCGCCCTGGGCGACGCGGCCATGGCGCGCATAGAGGCGCGCGTGCGCGAGAGCGAAACCCGGCACAGCGGCGAGATACGCGTGTGCGTGGAGGCGGGGTTGCCGCTGTCCTACCTCTGGCGCGGCGCCACGGCGCGCGAGCGCGCGGTGACCCTGTTCGGCAAGCTGCGGGTGTGGGACACCGAGGCCAACAACGGCGTGCTCATCTACCTGCTGCTGGCCGAGCACGCCATTGAAATCGTCGCTGACCGCGGCATCCACCGCCACGTGGGCACGGACGGCTGGCACGGCATCCTGGACGGCATGCGCGAGCGGCTGCGCGGGGGTGACTTCGAAGCCGGCCTGCTGGCGGCCGTGGATGCCGTCGATGGCTTGCTGGTGCGCCACTTCGCGCTGCAGCCGGGCCAAGCCAATCCCAACGAGTTGCCGGACGCGCCCTGGCGCGCTTGATGCGGCCGCCCCCGCTCAGCCGCCCTGCTCCAGCGCCCGGCGAATGAAGCTCTTCGGCACCGTGGACTTGGGCACCCGCACGTCGAACCAGCTGCGCACGTCGGCCTCCACCAGGTTGCCGTGCATGAAGTTGTAGATGGCCTTCTTCAGCGCGCGGCCCAGGGCGTCGTGGTCGGTGCCGGTGGGGTCGATGAAGCCGACGTCGTTGCGCGCGAAGGCGCCTTCCGGCAGTGGCTTGAGCATGATGCCGAAGGCCTGCGGGTCCAGGCCCACCGGCGAATGCACCGTGCAGGCGAAGCGGTGGAAGAAGCCGGAGTGGATGCAGCCGTTCTCGAAGAGCTGGCGCACGTACTCCAGCGCGTCCACCGTGTCCTGTGCCGTCTGCGTGGGAAAGCCGTACATCAGGTAGGCGTGCACCATCACGCCGGACTCAGCAAAGGCCCGCGTCACCCGCGCCACCTGGGCCACGGACACGCCCTTGTTCATGAGTTTCAAAAGCCGGTCCGAGGCCACCTCCAGCCCGCCGGAGATGGCAATGCAGCCACTCTCGGCCAGCAGCTCGCACAGCTCCGGCGTGAACGTCTTTTCGAAGCGCACGTTGCCCCACCAGGAGATGCGCAGGTCGCGGCGCAGCAGCTCGGTGGCCAGCGCCTTGAGCGCCTTGGGCGGGGCGGCTTCGTCCACGAAATGGAAACCGGTCTGGCCGGTTTCCTCGACGATGGCCTGGATGCGGTCGGCCAGCACCGAGGCCTCCGCGCCCTCGTAGCGCGCGATGTAGTCCAGGCTGACGTCGCAGAAGCTGCACTTTTTCCAGTAGCAGCCGTGGGCCACGGTGAGCTTGTTCCAGCGCCCGTCGCTCCAGAGCCGGTGCATGGGGTTGAGCATGTCCAGCAGCGAGAGGTACTGGCCCAGCGGCAACCCGTCCCAGGTCGGTGTGCCGACCTCGGCAAAGGGGACGTCCGGCTCCGGGAAGTTCACGTAGCGCGCGGCGCCCGCGTCGTCGCGGATGAAGGTGCGCACCAGGCGCTGCTTCGAGCGGCGGCCCTGCAGGTGCTCCAGCAGCGCGAGCAGCGGGCGCTCGCCGGCGTCCAGGGTCACGAAATCCACGAAGTCGAAGACCCGCGGCTCGCGCAGCTCGCGCAGCTCGGTGTTGACGTAGCCGCCGCCCAACACGACGGCCAGCCCCGGATGCGCCGCCTTCACCGCCTGCGCGATGCGCAGCGCGCCGTATACCGAGCCCGGGAACGGGACGGAGAGAAGGACCACGTTGGGTTTGTGCAGCTCGACCGCTTCCAGCGCCAGGTCGCGCAGCGTCTCGTCTATCAGGTTGAGCGGCGCCGCCAGCGCGTCGGCCAGCGGGTCGAAACTGGCCTGCGCGGCGGCCAGGGACTCGGCGTAGCGGACGAACTCGAACCGCCCGTCCACTGCCTCGCGCAGCACGTCGGCCAGGTCGTCGAGGTAGAGCGTGGCGAGGTGCTTGGCGCGGTCCTGCAGGCCCAGCGCCCCGAAGGCCCAGGCGAGGCCATCGCCGCCCTCCTCGTCCGCGTCGTAGGCGTCGAGCTGCTGGAAGCGCGGCCCCTCGGGCAGCAGCCCGCGCGAGGCGATGCGGTGGGCCAGCGTGGGGTCGCGCCCCTGCAGGAAGCTGAAGGCCCGCTCCACCGTGCCGGCGTAGGCGTCGAACTGCTCCAGGAAGGCCGCCACGCGCTCGCTGCGCTTCTTGGGCGGCAGCGCCTCGGCCACCTCGCGCAGGCGCAGCAGCCCGGGGCGCGAGAGCAGGCGCAGGACGAGCTTGAGCGCCAGGTCGTCCTGCGCCGCCGGGATGCCTCGGCTGCGCAAAAAGCCGGTCAGGTAGGCGGTGGAGGGGTACGGCGTGTTGAGCTGCGTCATCGGCGGGATGAGCGACAGCACGCGGCAACCTGCGGCGGAGTCGGTGATGGCGGACATGGGAGCTGGCGTGGCGGCCGCGCGGGCGGCCCGTGGAAACGGCCGCGGCGGCGCTTGGAAAAACGGCCGCCAGTAAACACGAAGCCCGCCGGGCATGCGCCGGGCGGGCTTTTTACTTGATTCGTTGCGGTGCCGGTGCGGCTGCCAGGGGCAGTTGCGCCGGCGCGCCGGTCAGGCGGCTTACTTGCGGCGGAACTTGCGCAGCGCGGCGAGTTGGGCAGCCATGGCGGCGAATTCGCTTTGCGCGGTGGCGAAGTCGATGTCGCTCTTGGCGTTCTTCATCGCTTCCTCGGCCAGGCGCTTGGCCTCGTTGGCCTTGGCCTCGTCGAGGTCATGGCCGCGGATGGCGGTGTCGGCGAGCACGGTGACCGTGTTGGGCTGCACCTCCAGGATGCCGCCGGCCACGAACACGAACTCTTCTTCACCGTTGTCGGCACGCTCGATGCGCACCGCGCCGGGCTTGATGCGGGTGATCAGCGGCGTGTGGCGGGGCAGGATGCCCAGCTCGCCGTTCTCGCCCGGCAGCGCGACGAACTTCGCCTCGCCGCTGAAGATCAGCTCTTCGGCGGAGACGACGTCGACGTGAATGGTTGCCATGTGCGGGGTCCTTGATGCGAAAAGGAAGAGGCTGCGTCGGGAGCGTTGCGGCCACAACCCGTCAGGTTGCAGCCGCGACGGTCATTACGACGCCAGCTTCTTGGCCTTCTCGAAGGCCTCGTCGATGGTGCCGACCATGTAGAACGCCTGCTCGGGCAGGTGGTCGCACTCGCCGGCCACGATCATCTTGAAGCCGCGGATGGTTTCCTTCAGCGGCACGTACTTGCCGGGCGAGCCCGTGAAGATTTCGGCCACGTGGAAGGGCTGCGACAGGAAGCGCTGGATCTTGCGGGCGCGGGCCACGGTGAGCTTGTCCTCGGGGGCCAGCTCGTCCATGCCCAGAATGGCGATGATGTCGCGCAGTTCCTTGTAGCGCTGCAGGATGCCCTGCACCGAACGCGTCGTCGTGTAGTGCTCTTCGCCGATGACGTTGGGGTCGATCTGGCGCGAGGTCGAGTCCAGCGGGTCCACGGCCGGGTAGATACCCAGCGAGGCGATGTCACGCGACAGCACCACGGTGGCGTCCAAGTGGGCGAAGGTCGTGGCAGGCGACGGGTCGGTCAAGTCGTCCGCAGGGACGTACACGGCCTGGATCGAGGTGATCGAGCCCACCTTGGTGGACGTGATGCGCTCTTGCAGGCGGCCCATTTCCTCGGCCAGCGTCGGCTGGTAGCCCACGGCCGAAGGCATACGGCCCAGCAGAGCGGACACTTCGGTACCGGCCAGCGTGTAGCGGTAGATGTTGTCCACGAAGAACAGCACGTCACGGCCTTCGTCGCGGAACGACTCGGCGATGGTCAGGCCGGTCAGGGCCACGCGCAGACGGTTGCCCGGCGGCTCGTTCATCTGGCCGTACACCATGGCGACCTTGGACTTGGACAGGTCCTCGTCCACCACCACGCCCGACTCCATCATTTCATGATAGAAGTCGTTGCCCTCACGGGTACGCTCACCCACGCCGGCGAACACGGACAGACCCGAGTGCGCCTTGGCGATGTTGTTGATGAGCTCCATCATGTTCACGGTCTTGCCCACGCCGGCGCCACCGAACAGGCCCACCTTACCGCCCTTGGCGAACGGGCAGATCAGGTCGATAACCTTGATGCCGGTTTCCAGCAGCTCTTGCGACGGCGACAGCTCGTCGTAGGCCGGGGCCTTGCGGTGGATGGAAGCCGTGTGTTCCTGGCTGACCGGGCCACGCTCGTCGATGGGCGTGCCCAGCACGTCCATGATGCGGCCCAGGGTGGCTTGGCCCACCGGCACCATGATGGGGTTGGCGGTGTTGGTCACCATCATGCCGCGGCGCAGGCCGTCGGAGGAACCCAGAGCAATGGTACGCACCACGCCGTCGCCCAGCTGCTGCTGGACTTCCAGCGTCAGCGCCGAGCCTTCCATCTTCAGGGCGTCGTACACCTTGGGCATCTGATCGCGCGGGAACTCCACGTCCACCACGGCGCCGATGCACTGAACAATCTTGCCTTGTGCCATTTGTATTTCCTTGAATTCAACGAATCGGTCAAACCGCGGCGGCGCCGCTGACGATCTCGCTCAGCTCCTTGGTGATCGCGGCCTGGCGGGTCTTGTTGTAGACCAGCTTGAGCTCACCGATCAGGTTGCCGGCGTTGTCGGTGGCGGACTTCATGGCCACCATGCGTGCGGACTGCTCCGAGGCCATGTTCTCGGCCACGGCCTGGTACACCAGCGCCTCGATGTAGCGCGTGAGCAGCTCGTCGATGACGGTGGCCGCGTCCGGCTCATAGATGTAGTCCCAACCACCGGCTTGACGCTCGGCGGCGGTCTGCTCCAGGCGCGAGGCGGCCAGCGGCAGCAACTGCTCCACCACCGGCTCCTGCTTCATCGTGTTGATGAACTTCGTGTAGCAGAGGTAGACCGAGTCCACCTTGCCCTCGACGAAGGCATCGAGCATCACCTTGACCGGGCCGATGAGCTTCTCGAGCTGGGGCGTGTCACCCAGCTGCGTGGCGTGCGAGATCACCGGCACGCCAACGCGGTTCAAAAAGCCCAGACCCTTGTTGCCGACCGCAACCGCCTGCACCTTCACACCGTCGGCCTGCAGATCACGCATCTTGTTCGTGATCGCGCGCAGCACGTTGGTGTTGAGGCCGCCGCACAAGCCCTTGTCGGTGGTCACGACCACGAAGCCGGTCACCTTGGAGGAACCGTCAGCCCGCATGTAGGCCGACCGGTACTCAGGATTGGCCTGCGACAGATTGGCCGTGATGTTGCGGATCTTGTCGGCGTACGGACGCGCCGAACGCATCCGCTCCTGCGCCTTGCGCATCTTGGAGGCGGCGACCATTTCCATGGCCTTGGTGATCTTCTTGGTGTTCTCCACCGATTTGATCTTGCCGCGTATTTCCTTGCCTGCCGCCATGGACTGACTCCTTCTCAGACTTGTGCTTTAGGCGGGACTCAGGCGAAGGACTTCTTGAACGCGGTGACCGCAGCGTTGAGCTGGGCTTCGGCGTCCTTGTCCATGGCCTTGTCGGTCTCCAGCTTGTTCAGCAGGGCAGCGTGGCTGGTCTTGAGGAACTGGTGCAGGCCGCTCTCGAACGCCAGGATCTTCTTGACGTCGATGTCGTCCATGAAGCCCTTGTTCACCGCGAACAGCGTGGCACCCATCAGGCTGATGGGCAGCGGCTGGTACTGGGGCTGCTTGAGCAGTTCGGTCACGCGGGCACCGCGGTCGAGCTGCTTGCGGGTGGCTTCGTCCAGGTCCGAGGCGAACTGCGCGAACGCAGCCAGTTCACGGTACTGCGCCAGGTCGGTACGGATGCCGCCGGACAGGCCCTTGATCAGCTTGGTCTGGGCAGCACCACCGACGCGCGACACCGAGATACCGGCGTTGATGGCGGGGCGGATACCGGCGTTGAACAGGCTGGTTTCCAGGAAGATCTGACCGTCGGTGATCGAGATCACGTTGGTCGGCACGAAGGCGGACACGTCGCCGGCCTGCGTTTCAATCACGGGCAGCGCGGTCAGCGAACCGGTCTTGCCCTTGACGGCGCCGTTGGTGAACTTCTCGACGTAGTCGGCGTTCACGCGGGCGGCACGCTCCAGCAGACGGCTGTGGAGATAGAACACGTCGCCGGGGAAGGCTTCGCGGCCCGGGGGACGGCGCAGCAGCAGCGACACCTGGCGGTAGGCAACGGCCTGCTTGGACAGGTCGTCATACACGATCAGCGCGTCTTCGCCGCGGTCGCGGAAGTACTCGCCCATCGTGCAGCCGGAGTAGGCCGACACGTACTGCATGGCGGCGGACTCGGAAGCGGAAGCCGCGACGACGATGGTGTACTCCATCGCGCCGTGCTGCTCCAGGGCACGCACCACGTTCTTGATCGACGACGCCTTCTGGCCGATGGCGACGTAGACGCAGACCATGTTCTGGCCCTTCTGGGCGATGATCGCGTCCAGCGCCACGGCGGTCTTGCCGGTCTGACGGTCACCGATGATCAGCTCGCGCTGGCCACGGCCGACGGGCACCATCGAGTCGATGGACTTGATGCCGGTCTGCACGGGCTGGCTCACCGACTGGCGCGCGATCACGCCCGGGGCGACCTTCTCGATCACGTCCGTCATCTTGGCGTTGATCGGACCCTTGCCGTCGATGGGCTGGCCCAGGGCGTTGACCACGCGACCAATCAGCTCGGGGCCGACGGGCACTTCCAGAATGCGGCCCGTGCACTTGACGGTGTCGCCTTCGGAGATGTGCTCGTACTCGCCCAGGATCACCGCGCCCACCGAGTCACGCTCGAGGTTCAGCGCCAGGCCGAAGGTCTGCGCGCCGGAGGGGCTGGCCGGGAATTCGAGCATTTCGCCCTGCATCACGTCCGACAGGCCGTGCACGCGCACGATGCCGTCCGTCACCGAGACCACGGTGCCTTGGTTGCGGATGTCCGTCGAGGCTTGCAGGCCTTGAATACGGCTCTTGATCAGTTCGGAAATTTCTGCGGGATTCAGTTGCATCGTGTTCTCCCAGGCTGCCTCCATACAAGGCGGACAGCGGTGGCAGGGGTGGCGGCTGTGGGCTTGACGGGCGGGATCGGGGCGGCTCGCCCCTCACTCTCCTGCTGCTTTAGGCCGTAAGCGCCACCTTCATCTGTTCCAGACGGGCCTTGACCGAGCCGTCATAGACCTCGTCGCCGACCACCACGCGGATGCCGCCGATGAGCGAGGGATCGATCTGCACCGTGGCGTTGAGCTTGCGACCGAAGCGCTTTTCCAGCGCGGCCAGCACCTCGGCGCCCTGCGCCTCGTCGATCGGGAAGGCGCTGTAGACCAGCGCATCGGAGACCCCGCTGCCGGCGTTGACCAGCGCGCGGAACTGCGCGGCCACTTCGGGCAGCGCCACCAGGCGGCCGTTTTCCAGCATGGTGCGCAGCAGGTTCTGCAGCGCGGGCCACAGCGGCGCGGGCAGCGCACCGGTCACCACGCCGAGGACCTGCTCGGTGCTCACGCGGGGATCGGAGGCGAACTGGCGCAGCTCGGGGTCGGAGGTCAGCGACGCGAGCAGATCGAGCTGCTCGATGGCGCCGGGCTGCTCCTGGACCATGATGGTCTTGAACAGCGCCTCCGCATAGGGGCGGGCGATGGTTGCAAGCTCAGCCATGGTGTCAGAGCTCGCTCTTGAGGCGTGACAGCAGTTCGCCGTGCACGGCCGGGTTCACTTCGCGGCGCAGGATCGCTTCGGCACCCTTGACAGCCAGCGCGGCGACTTCGTCGCGCAGCGCTTCGCGGGCACGGACGCTGGCCTGCTCGGCCTCGGCCCGGGCCGCGGCGACGATCTTGGCGGCCTCTTCATTGGCACGGCCCTTGGCCTCTTCGACCATGGACTGGGCCAGGCGCTCGGCATCAGCCAGACGGCGGGCGGCGTCATCACGCGCTTCGGCCAATTGGGCCTCGACGCGCTTGTTGGCCGTGGCCAGTTCGGCCTTGGCCTTGTCAGCCGCAGCCAGACCGTCGGCGACCTTCCGGGCGCGCTCATCGAGCGCCTTGGTGATCGGCGGCCACACGAATTTCATCGTGAACCACCACAAGATCACGAAGACGACGATCTGCGCCAACAACGTTGCGTTCAGATTCACGGCTCGGACCTTTCTCGTTGAAAGACTACTCGGGGACGGACGAGAAAGAGCCGGATCAGCGCAGGACGAACGGGTTGGCGAACGCGAACAGCATCGCGATACCCACGCCGATCAGGAAGGCGGCGTCGATCAGACCGGCCAGCAGGAACATCTTGGTTTGCAACTCGTTCATCAGCTCAGGCTGACGAGCAGAGGCTTCCAGGTACTTGCCGCCCATCAGGCCGATACCGATACAAGCACCGATGGCGCCCAGACCGATGATGACGCCGCAAGCCAGAGCGACCAGACCGAGGATGTTTTCCATGACTACTCCTAGATGAGTTGATTGAGTTGGGAAAAAGAACGGGAGGGAAAGCCGCCGGTCAGTGCGCGTCGTGCGCCTGGCCCACGTACACCAGCGTCAGCATCATGAAAATGAAGGCCTGCAGCGTGATGATCAGGATGTGGAAGATGGCCCACGCGGAACCGGCCAGCACATGGCCGATCCACAGGGCGACACCACCCAGGGAACCGAAGCCCACCGCGCCCATCAGCGCGATCAGCATGAACACCAGTTCGCCGGCAAACATGTTGCCGAACAGCCGCATGCCGTGAGAGACCGTCTTGGCGACGAACTCGATCATCTGCATGAGGAAATTGATCGGGGCCAGGGCAATAGCCATCGGACCGTGCGCATGGAACGGAGCCGAGAACAGCTCCTTGACCCAGCCGCCCAGGCCCTTCATCTTGATGTTGTAGTACAGGCACGACAGCAGCACCGTCACCGACAGCGCCAGCGTGGTGGACAGGTCGGCAGAGGGCACGACGCGCATGTAGGCGTGGTGCGGGTCATGGCCCATGCCGCCGTAGATGGCGGCCCAGATGTTGGGAATCAGGTCCAGCGGCAGCAGGTCCATCGCGTTCATGAGGAAGATCCACACGAAGGCGGTCAGCGCCAGCGGGGCCACGGCTTTGCGCGACTGCTCGTTGTGCACGATGCCGCGGGCCTGCGTGTCCACCATCTCGACCAGGAATTCAATGGCAGCCTGCATGCGGCCCGGCACGCCCGAGGTCACGCTCTTGGCCACGCGCCAGAGCAGGAAGCAGCCGACCACGCCCAGCAGGATCGACCAGAACAGAGAGTCCAGCTTGAGCACCGGGTCGGCCAGCGAGAAGTCGGCAATGCCGGTTTGCTCACGCGTGGTCCAGTGCTGCAGGTGGTGCTGGATGTATTCACCCGCGGTAGGTCCGTGTCCTTCGGCAGCCATGTCAGCTTCTCTTTTTCCTTGCTCGGGCCCGGCCCTGCCAAAGCAGCGCCAGCCAGTTGACTTTCATGCACAAGACCATCGCCACCAGCAAAGCCGGCCAGCTCAAGTCGCGCACGACCACCGCCGCCGCCACCAGCATGGCGGCCGCGACACCGATCTTGATGAACTCCCAGAACATGAAGCCGAACACTGCCGCGCCGGGTTTCATGTCCTTGGACTTGGTGAGACCGCGGACCATCAATGCCCCCGGCAACACCACGGCAGCCGCGCCATACAGCGCCGACCAGCCGACCGCCCCTCGTCCCGTGATCACCGCCGCAAGGACGGACACCACCAGACCCACTGCGGCCTGAACCGCAATGACCCGCCATGGCGACATCAGCGGGTGTTGTTCGCGCAGGGCCAGCACTTGCTCACGCGTCAACGGCGCTCGCTCGTCCAGCTCCTTCTCGTATTCGTCCTCAGCCCAGCTGTCGCGGAACTCGGGACGCCGGGACCGCTCTTGCATCTGGCTTCAGACCGTCTCTATGCGCAAAACCACCGGATTATAGGTGGAAAACCCTTAGCCTCCACTTACAACTCATGCCCCGACGTCACGCTCCGGCATGGCTTGCAAAGGCGCACGGATTGAGCCAGCTCAATCTTGCACAGCACTTGCAGCTTGCTGCGCTGCAGCAGTGACCACGCGGCACCGTATCCCGCCGGGCACGGATCACAATCACGCCACGTCCGCTGTCGAGCTGTCCGTGCTGTCAAAAACCCTGCGCCGCATCGCGGCTTTTTCGCTGTTGTTGTCGCCGCTGATCAGCGCGACGGCGCAAACCGAAGTGCGCACCGAGCAGTTGCGCGCGGAACTTCTGGCCCATGCGCCCGACGGCGTGGCCCCGGGCAAGCCACTGTGGCTGGGACTGTTGCTGGAGCACGCACCGCACTGGCATACCTACTGGAAGAACCCGGGTGACTCCGGCTTGCCCACCAAGCTGCAATGGACGCTGCCCCCGGGCCTGGACGTGGGCGAGATCGACTGGCCCGTGCCCAAGCGGCTGCCCGTGGGCCCGCTGATGAACTACGGCTACGAGGGCCGCGTGCTGCTGCCCGTGCGCGTGCAGGTACCCGCGGGCTTCGACGCCACGTCGTTGAGCGTGCAACTGCAGGCGGACTGGCTGGTCTGCAAGGAAGTCTGCCTGCCGCAAAGCGGCCGCTTCAGCCTGCAACTGCCCAGCCATGCGGCCACGTCCGTGAACGCCGCCCTCTTCGACGAGGCGCAGCGCCGGCTGCCTCAGGCCCTGCCGGGCACGGCGGCGACGGCACGCATCGAAGGCCACGATCTGGTCGTGGACGTCAAAGGCCTGCCCGCAGCGCTGCAAGGCAAGCCGCTGGACTTCTTCCCCGAGCTGCCTGGCATCCTGGACAACGCCGCGGCGCTGCAGGCGCGTTGGGACGGCGCCACATGGCAAGTGAAGGCGCCGCTGTCGCCGGAGCGCGACCAGAGCCCGCCGCGGCTGGACGCGGTGCTGGCCGACGGCCAGGGCGGCGGCGTGCAACTGGGCTTTGAGGTCGCCGGCCCCTGGCCCGCGCCCGGCACCACGCCGCGGCGCACGCCGGCCATCGAGCATGAAAGTCCGCAAGCCACGCCGGCGGCCGGCACCGCGGATTCGCCCGCCTTCGGCTTGGCGCTGCTGCTGGCCCTGGGCGGCGGCATGCTGCTCAACCTCATGCCTTGCGTGTTCCCGGTGCTCTCGCTCAAGCTGCTGGGCTTCGTGGCCCACCACGGGCGGCGCGAACGCGTGGCGGCGGCGCTGGCCTACACGGGCGGCGTGCTGCTGTCCTTCGTGTCGCTGGCGGCCCTGATGCTGGCGCTGCGCGCCGGTGGCCAGCAACTGGGCTGGGGTTTTCAACTGCAGTCGCCGGCCTTCGTGGCGGCGCTGGCCGTGCTGTTCACGGTCATTGGGCTGAACCTGGCCGGGCAGTTCGAGTTCCGCGGCGTGCTGCCCTCCAGCCTGGCCGGGCTGCAACTGCGCCACCCGCTGCTGGACCACGCCCTCACCGGCGTGCTGGCCGTGGCCGTGGCCTCGCCGTGCACCGCGCCCTTCATGGGCGCCTCGCTGGGTGCGGCGGCCACGCTGCCCACGGCGCAGGCGCTCAGCGTCTTTGCCGTGCTTGGGCTGGGCATGGCCCTGCCCTACCTGGCCGCTGCCGCCTGGCCGGGGATGGCGCGCGCCCTCCCCCGCCCCGGCGCCTGGATGGCGCAACTGCGCACGCTGCTGGCTTTTCCCATCTTCGCCACCGTGGTGTGGCTGCTGTGGGTGCTGGGCCAGCAGACCGGGCTGGACGGCGCCGTGGCGCTGCTGGGTCTGCTCGTTGCGCTGGCTTTCGCCTTGTGGGCCTTGGCCAGCCCGACTTTTCAAACCTCGCGGCGAGGCGCGCGCGCGGGCGTGGCACTGCTGGCGGTCGTGGTGCTTGGGCTGACGCTGCGTTGGGCGCTGCCGGCCTGGAACGAGCCGGCACCTGCCTCAGCAGGCGGCACCTCGGCCACGGCCGGCCACGGCTGGGAGCCTTGGAGCACCGAGCGCGTGCAGGCGCTGCAGGCCCAGGGACGGCCCGTGTTCGTGGACTTCACCGCCGCCTGGTGCGTGACCTGCCAGATCAACAAGCGCGGCACGCTGGCCGACGCCACCGTGCTGGCCGACTTCGAGCTGCACGACGTCGCCCTGCTGCGAGCAGACTGGACGCGCCGCGACGCCGCCATTGGCGCCGAGCTGGCCCGCTTGGGCCGCAGCGGCGTGCCCGTCTACGCCCTCTACCCGGCCGGCGGCGGTGCGCCGCGGCTGCTCACGGAAGTGCTGTCCGTCGGCGAAGTGCGCGAGGCGCTGGCGGCCTTGCCCGGCAAGCCTTGAGGCGCCCTGAGGCGGCGCCGCTCGGCGCCCGCCTCCCCTTCTTCTTCTCTTACAGCCGGGCGAAGTTCACCGGCAGGCCCGGCACCGGCACGCGCATCTGCAACACGCAGCCGGCCCAGGGCTCGCGCGCGAGCTCGTCGGCCGGGCGGTGGTCGCGCGCGGTGGTGACGTAGAGCGTGCGCAGGTCCGGCCCGCCAAAGCACGGCATGGTCGGACAGTGCACCGGCAGCCGTACCTCCTGCAGCAGCTCGCCCGTGGGCGACAGGCGCAGCAGCCGGCAGCCCTCGTACATGGCCACCCAGTAGGCACCCTCGCTGTCCACGGCGGCGCCGTCGGGGCGGCCGCCGTAGGCCTGGCCCTCCTGGCGCGGCGCAAAGCGTGCGAACACGCGCTGGCGCGAGAGCGTGCCCTGGTTCAAGTCGAAGTCCAGGGCGCGGATCTCATGGGCTCGGGTGTCGCTCCAGTACATCGTGCGGCCGTCCGGGCTCCAGCCCAGGCCGTTGCTGGTGGTGATGCCCTCGGCCATGCGCTGCAGCTCGTCGTGGTCGAAGCGGTAGAGCGCGGCACGGGGCTGGCGCTGGTCGTCCAGCGTGCCGGCCCAAAAGCGGCCCAGCGGATCGGCCTTGCCGTCGTTGAAGCGCTGCTGCGCTGGGTCGTAAGGCGGTGGGCTGACGCGCTGGCGCTGGCCGCTGTGCGGGTCGAAGCACCACAGCCCGTCGCGCATGCCCAGCAGCACGCGCCCACCCTGCAGCGGCGCGGCGCAGCCGGGTTCGCTGTCGAAGCTCCAATGGTCGTGGCGGCCGTGGCGCGGGTCCCAGCGGTTGAGGCGCTGTCCAGGAATGTCCACCCACCACAGGGCACCCTCGTGCGGATGCCAGAACGGCGACTCGCCCAGGCGCGACGGCGGCAGGGGCAGCGGTTGGATGTCGAACAGGCGTTCAGCGGTCATGTCGGCTCCAGCGCCCGCGCCGCGCACGGCCGGCGCGGCGCGGGGCTCTCAGGCAAGGGAGATGTCGAGGTTCATCCAGCCGGCGATGGCCTGCCCCGGCGCCACGGCGCGCAGTCCATGCGCCTCGGGGTCAGGCTGCTGGATGGCGTTGTTGAGGTGGCTCACCGGCTCGACGCAGAAGTGGTCGCGCACGGCCTTGGCGAAGACCACGAGGTAAGGCTGGTCGGACGTGATGCGCACGGTGAAAGGCTCTTCGGTGACCACGGCCACGCCGTCCCAACCCTCGAAGACGTTGTCGTAGTCCATCAGCGTCACGTCGCCGTCCAGTGCGTCCTGCGCCACGCGGCGCACGGGCAGCAGCGTGGGGTCGGGCTCCCAGCGCTGCGTCACGCGGGCCTGCAGCCGGCAGCCCGGCCGCTTGGTGAAGTAAGGGTGCCAGCCCAAGCCCAGCGGCTGCACGCGGTCGTCGGTGTTGCGCACCGACATGTGCATGCGCAGCGCCTGCGGCGTGAGCTCGAAGTGCTGGCGCGCCTCGAAGTTGAAGGGCCAGAAGGCGTCGGCCTGGTGCGCACAGCGCAGCTCGGCGCGCGTGGCGTCGGCGTCGACGACGTCCCAGGGCCGCTGCCAGCCCACGCCGTGCAGCGTGTTGGGCTCGTCCACGTTGGCGGCCAGCTCGATGTCCTGCCCCTGCCAGCGAAAGCGCCGCTGGCCGATGCGATTGGAGTACGGGACGAGCGGAAAGCAGGCCGAAGGGCGCGGCCCGCCAAGTTGGGCCGGGTCAAAGCTGTGCAGCACCGGCTGCGTACCGTGCCACAGCCCGGCGACGCAGCCACCCAGATCCGGGCGCAGGGCCAGGCGCAGCGGGCCGGCGTGGAGTTCGATCACGGAGCTCATCAACTGCTCTTACTGCTGTCGGTGTCGAAAGGATGCCGGCCCCTGCGGTGCAGGCCTGGCGTCAGGCCGCGGAGGACTCGGTGCGGGTACCCGCGCTCAGCGAGTGGACGTGCAGCTCGCCGTCGGGGGTGCGCAGCGATTGCACCACGGCCTGCGCGCCGCGCATGAGCAGCGCCAGGTCCGAAGCCACGGCGACGAAGCTGAATCCCATGGCGCGGAACTGCGTCACCACATCCGGCGTCGCGCCCACGGTCCCGACCGGGATGCCCGCATGGCGGCAACGCTGCGCCGCGTCGCCCATGAGCCGCATCACCTCCGGGTGCATGGTGTGGCCGGCATGGCCCAACTGCGCGGAAAGGTCGGCCGGGCCGATGAAGACGGCGTCCACGCCGTCCACCTGCACCACCTCCTCCAACTGCGACAACGCCTTGGGCGTCTCCAGCTCCACGATCACGCCCACCGGCGCCGGCGTGCCCGCGGCGGCGCCGTAGCGCGTGGCGCGGCTGAGCGTGGCCATGCTGCGCACGCCCTGCGGCGCGTGGCGCGTGGCGGCCACGGCGCGGCGCGCGTCGGCGGCGCACTCCACCAGCGGGAACAGCAGCGTCTGCGCGCCGGCGTCCAGCACGCGCTGCACCGCCACCGGCTCATTGGCCGGCACGCGCACCACGGGCGTCATCTTGGTGTTGCCTATGGCCTGCAGCAGGTGCACCAGGTCCATGTAGTCCAGCGGCGCGTGCGCCATGTCCACCAGACCCCAGTCGAACCCGGCGTGGCCCACGGCCTCGGCCACGATGGGACTGGCGGAGGTGATCCACGTCCCGATGGGCGGATGGCCGCCGGCGGCCTTGAGCAGGTGGCGGAAGTTGTTCATCGACGGCTCCTTGTCGCCCGCAGGGGGCGGCGTTGTGAACGAAGGGCGGTCCAGTGTGGGGGCAGGTGGCGGGCCGGCGGATCAGGGGCCGCCCGCATTCGCAACGACCCGCTCAGTCCAGAGAGGCGCACAGGTAATGCGCGCCGGGTACGGGGTTGTAGTAGTAGGGCGGCACGTCCGCGAAGCCGAGGCTGGCGTAGAGGCCGCGCGCGGCCTCCATCTCGTCCAGCGTGTCCAGCAGCATGCTGGAGTAGCCGGCCTCGGTGGCGCGATCCATCAACGCCTGCGCCAGCAGCCGGCCCAGGCCGAAGCGGCGGAAGGGACGGCGCACGTACAGCCGCTTCATTTCGCAGGCATTGGGCACATCGGCTTCCGGAAGGGGCCGCAGCGCGCCGCAGCCCGCCAGCGCACCGTCCACGAAGGCCAGCAGCAGCACGCCCTGCGGCGCGGCGTAGTCGCCGGGCAACCCGGCCAGCTCCTGCTCGAAGTTCTGGAAGGAGAGGTCTATGCCCAGGCCTGCGGCGTACTCGCGAAAAATCTCGCGCGTGGCCTGCAACAGTTCGGGGGAGTCGGGCATCAACAGCTCGACCTGCGGCGGCGCCATGGTGCGTGCATTCATGCGTCGCAGCCGGGCAGCGCCGGAAAACAGCAGCTCATCGATTCAGGCGGCATCCATGCAAGGGGTACAAAGATAACCCCGTCCCCGCTCCGGCTCCAAGCAAAGCCTCAGCAACGCGCTGCGGGACGGTTTCTTGCTCTGCCGTGGGCGCGGTGATGGCGCAGAGCGTGAACGGCCGGTGCCTTAACATCCCGCGTCAACATCAGGATTGGGGGAGCAAGGCAGGTGAGCTTCGAATCGACCCTTCCATTGGGTGCCCCGGAGCTGATGCGGGTGAGCGCGTTCAAGCGCTACCTGGACGACCTGGCCCAGCTCGACGACGCCGATCCGCAGCAGTTGCCGCCCTCGCTCCTGCAAGACCTGCGCCGCTTCGAGGAGCACGGCCGCCACACCGAGCTGCTGGAAGTGCTGGCCGCCTCCATGCGCCACCTGCGCAACGTGGTGGTGCACATGCAGGACGGTGAGCGCGTGCTGCCGCTGACCCTCTTCCCCCGCCAGCGCCTGGCCCACTGCCCGCTGCCCCTGCCGGAGCTGCTGCAGTTGCGGCTGCAGGCGCTGCAGGTGCTGCACGTGGAGCCCGCGGTGCTGCGCCCGCCCGGCGACCCGCAGCGCGGCCTGGTCAAGGCGCTGCACCTCTACCACCCGCTGCCGCTGCTGAGCTGGGAGCTGTCCATGCGCGGGGCGAGGGAGCAGTTGCTGCCCGAGATCGCGGGCTACGCCGCGTACCGCGCCTCGGCGGTGCTGGATTTGAGGCCGCTGCCCATCCCGCCACTGCTGCGCAACTGCGTGCGGCGGCTGCAGCGCGAGACGACCAACCTGCGTGGCCTGTCCGAGTGGCCGGGCATGGACCGCGCCCTGGCCTCGCGGCTGCTCAACGCGCTGTACCTGCAGGCCGGCTTGATCGTCAGCCGCTCTCACCCGGCAGCGGACACGGACGGCTGGTTCTGAAGAAAGCGCGGCCGCCTCAGCGCGAGCCCAGCTCCTCCCAGCGCTCCAGCGCGGCCATGAGCTCTTCCTCGATCTGCGCCACGCGCTCGTGCATCTGCGTGGCGCGCTGCGCGTCGCGCACGTACAGCTCGGGATCGCTGAGCTGCTCGGTGAGCGTCTTCTGCTCCGCTTCCAGCGCCTCGATGCGCGCGGGCAGCGCGTCAAGCTCGCGCTGCTCCTTGTAGCCCAGCTTGCGCGGCGGCTTGGCCGGCACGGCCACCGCGGCAGGCGCGGGCGCGGGTGCCGCGGCGGGCTTGGGCGCCGCCGCCTCGGCCGCCGCCAGCGAGCGCGCCTTCTGCAGCTTCCAGTCCTCGTAGCCGCCTTCGTACTCGCGCCAGCGGCCCGGCGACACGTCGCCCTCCCAGGCGATGGTGCTAGTGACCACGTTGTCCAGGAAGCGCCGGTCGTGGCTCACCAGGAACACCGTGCCGCCATAGGACTGCAGCAACTCTTCCAGCAGCTCCAGCGTGTCGATGTCGAGGTCGTTGGTGGGCTCGTCCAGCACCAGCACGTTGGCCGGCAGGGCGAAGAGCCGCGCCAGCAGCAGCCGGTTGCGCTCGCCGCCGGAGAGCGTGCGCACGGGCGAGTTGGCGCGCGCCGGAGCGAAGAGGAAATCGCCCAGGTAGCTCATGACGTGCTTGCGCTGCCCGCCGATTTCCACCCACTCGCTGCCCGGGCTGATGGTGTCGGCCAGCGTGGCGTCGAGATTCAGGCCGCCGCGCATCTGGTCGAAGTAGGCCACCTGCAGGTTGCTGCCGCGGCGCACGCTGCCGGACGTGGGCTCCAACTGGCCCAGGATGAGCTTCAACAGCGTCGTCTTGCCCACGCCGTTGGGGCCGATCAGGCCCACCTTGTCGCCGCGCAGGATGGTGGCGCTGAAATCCTTGATCAGCTCCCGGTCGCCGTAGCGCATACCCACGCGCTGCAGCTCCGCGACGATCTTGCCGGTGGGCACGCCGGTGTCCAGCTCCAGCCGCACCTGGCCCAGCGACTCGCGCCGCTGCGCCCGCTGCTCGCGCAGCACGTGCAGCCGGTTGACGCGGCTGACGCTGCGCGTGCGCCGCGCCTCCACGCCCTTGCGGATCCACACCTCCTCCTGCGCCAGCAGCTTGTCGGCGCGCGCGTTGGCCAGGGCCTCGGACTCCAGCTCGCGCGCCTTGGTGGCCTCGAACGTGGAGAAGTTGCCCGGGTAGCTGCGCAGCACGCCGCGGTCGAGCTCGACGATGCGGGTGGCCACGGCGTCTATGAAGGCGCGGTCGTGGGAGATGAGCACCAGCGCGCCCTTCCAGGCGTTGAGCAGCTCCTGCAGCCACTCGATGGCGTCCAGGTCCAAATGGTTCGTGGGCTCGTCCAGCAGCAGCACGTCGGGCGCGGCCACCAGCGCCTGCGCCAGCGCCACGCGCTTCTTGGTGCCGCCGGAGAGGGCATCCACTTGTGCCGTGGCGTCCAGGTTGAGGTGCTGCAGCGTCTGCTCCACGCGCTGCTCCCAGGTCCAGCCGCCGAGCTGCTCGATGCGCGTCTGCAGCGCGTCCAGGTCGTCGCCGGGCGCGTGGCGCTCGTAGCGCTCGCGCAGGCTGCGCGCCTCGGCCACGCCCTCGCCCACGGCCTGGAACACCGTGGCGCCGGGCGCGAACGCGGGCTCCTGCGCGACATAGAAGCGCCGCAGCCCTTGCTGCTGCTGCAGCAGGCCGTCGTCAGGCTTGTCCAGCCCGGCCAGGATTTTCAGAAGCGACGATTTGCCGGCGCCGTTGCGGCCTATGAGCGCGACGCGCTCGCCGGCTTCCAGGGAGAAGCCGGCGCCGTCCAGCAGCGGCACATGGCCAAAGGCGAGGTGGGCATTGGTGAGAGTGAGCAGGGCCATGGGGCGGATTGTCCCCTGCCCGGCAGTCCCCTCAGGCCGCGACGGCCGCTTCCAGCGCGTCGACGAACAAGCCCGGCACGTTGAGGCCCGTCTGGTTGCTGATTTCTTGGAAGCCCGTCGGACTGGTGACGTTGATCTCGGTGAGGCAGTCGCCGATCACGTCCAGCCCAACCAGCAGCAGCCCGCGCGCGGCCAGCACCGGCGCCAGGGTCTCGGCGATCTCGCGGTCGCGCGCGGAAAGCTCCTGCGCCACGCCCTTGCCCCCGGCGGCCAGGTTGCCGCGTATTTCGCTGCCCTGCGGAATGCGCGCCAGGCAGAAGGGCACCGGCTTGCCGCCTATGAGCAGCACGCGCTTGTCGCCCTTCACGATCTCGGGCAGGTAGCGCTGGACCATCACCGTGCGCGTGCCGTGGGCGTTGAGCGTCTCGATGATGGAGCCCAGGTTCAGCCCGTCGGCGCCGACGCGGAAGATGCCCATCCCCCCCATGCCGTCCAGCGGCTTCAGGATGATGTCGCGGTGCTCGTCGTGAAACGCCCGCACGGCCTGCGCGTCGCGCGTCACCAGCGTTGGGCCGATCAGGTCCGGAAACTCCAGGATGGAGAGCTTTTCCGGGTGTTCGCGCAGCGCCGCGGGCTTGTTGAACACCCGCGCACCCTCGCGCTCGGCCTGCTGCAGCAGGTGCGTGGCGTAGAAATACTCGCTGTCGAAGGGCGGGTCCTTGCGCATGAGCACGGCGCTCGCGTCGGCCAGCGCCATCTCCTGCTCGGCCACGACCTCGAACCAGTCCTTGCCGCTGCTGCCCGTGAGCGCAATCGCACGGGCGCTGCGCGCCACCACGCGCGCGCCGCGGCGCCACACCAGGTCGGCCTGCTCGCAGGCCCAGACCTTGTGGCCACGCGAGAGGGCCTCGCGCATCATGGAAAAGGTGGTGTCCTTGTAGGTCTTGAAGGTCACCAGCGGGTCGGCGACAAACAGCAAATCCATGGTGCGCAGGGGCTTCAGCGATTGGGGCGCCAGTGTTGCACAGCCAGTGCCAGCACCCCGGCCACCAAACCCCAGAAAGCCGAGGCAATGCCGAAGAGGGACAGGCCGCTGGCGGTCACGAGGAAGGTCAGCAGCGCCGCGTCGCGCGTCTTCTCGTCCTGCAGCCCAATGGCCAGCGAGCCGCCAATGGTGGACAGCAGCGCCAGCCCCGCCACGGCCAGCACCAGCCCCTTGGGGAAAGCCGCGATCAACCCGACCACCGCCCCGCCCGCCAGGCCCAGCGCGATGTAGAAGCAGCCCGCCATGACGGCGGCCATGTAGCGCCGGTGCGGGTCGGCATGCGCCTCGCGCCCCATGCAGATGGCCGCCGTGATGGCCGCCAGGTTGAGCGCGTAGCCGCCGAAAGGCGCCAGCAGCAGCGAGGCCAGTCCCGTCACCGCCACCGGCGGCGACACCGGCGTGTCGTAGCCCGCCGCGCGCTGCGCCGCCACGCCGGGGAGGTTCTGCGAGGCCATGGTCACCACGAACAGCGGCAGCGCCAGGCCTATGAGCGCCTGCAGGCTGAAGGCCGGCGTCGTCCACACCGGCTGCGCCAGGCGCCACTGCACGGCGTCCAGGTGCAGCGCGCCCTGCCCCGCCGCCACCGCCATGCCCGCCAGCAGCACGCCCGGCACGGCGTAGCGCGGCCACAGGCGCCGCCCAAACAGGTAAGCCGCCAGCATGGCGCCCACCATCAGCGGGCTGCCCTTGATGGCCAGGCAGGCATCAAAGCCAAAGCGCGCCAGCACCCCGGCCAGCAGCGCCGCGGCCAGCGCGCGCGGAATGCGGTCCATCACGCGGGCGAAGAAGCCGCTGGCCCCGGCCAGCGTGATCAGCACCGCGCACACCACGAAGGCGCCCACGCCTTCGGCCATGGTCAACCCGCTGGTGCCCGCGATCAGCGCCGCCCCGGGCGTGCTCCAGGCCGTGAGCACGGGCTGGCGGTACCACAGGCTCAAGCCCGCGCTGGTCAGGCCCATGCCCAGGCCCAGCGCCCACATCCACGAGGTCGTCTGCGCCGGCGTGGCACCCAGGGCCTCGGCGGCATGGAAGACGATGACGACCGAGCTGGTGAAGCCCACCAGCACGGCCACGAAGCCCGCCACGACAGCGGACAGCGACAAATCTTTCAGGGACACGGCGGCAGGAAAGGAAGCGGAAAAGGAATCAGATTTCGACCTTGGAGCCCAGCTCCACGATGCGGTTGGCCGGCAGGTTCAGGAAGTCCGCCGCCGCCGAGGCGTTGCGGTGCATGCTGGCAAAGAGCTTTTCCCGCCACATGGCCATGCCCTGCTGCGCAATGGTGGGGATCACCACGTCGCGGCTGAGGAAGTAGCTGGTGTCCATGTCGTCCAGCGGCACGCCGCGGCCCTTGAGCGACTGCAGCGCCTCGGGCACGTCCGGGTCGTTCTTGAAGCCGAAGTGCAGCACCACCTGCCAGCAGTCGTGGCCCAGCGACTTCACGCTCACGCGCTTGTCGAAGCCTATCCAGGGCACGTCGTGGTGCTGCACCGAGACGAACAGGTTGTACTCGTGCAGCACCTTGTTGTGCTTGAGGTTGTGCATGAGCGCGCTGGGCGTGAGTCCCTGCTCGGCCGAGAGGAACACCGCCGTGCCGGGCACGCGCTTGGGCGGGCTCATGAACACGGCCTCCAGGAAGCCTTCGAGGTCGATCGAGTCGTCGCGCAGCCGCTCGGCCACCAGCGCGCGGCCGCGCCGCCAGGTGGTCATGAGCGTGAACATGCCGATGCCTATGGCCAGCGGGAACCAGCCGCCTGCCACCAGCTTGAGCATGTTGGAGGAGAAGAACAGCACGTCGATGACGAAGAAGAAGCCCGTGGAACCGATGCACAGCCACAGCGGGTAGCGCCAGCCGTAGCGGATGACGAAGAAGGTCATGACCGTGGTGATGGTCATGTCCAGCGTCACGGCGATGCCGTAGGCCGAGGCCAGCCGCGAGGACGAGCCGAACAGCGCCACCGCCAGCAGGATGAACACGTACAGCCCCCAGTTCACGAAGGGCACGTAGATCTGCCCCGTGTCCTTCACCGAGGTGTGCTTGATGTGCATGCGCGGCAGCAGGCCCATCTGGATGGCCTGCTTGGTCACGGAGAAGGCCGCCGTGATCAGCGCCTGCGAGGCGATCACCGTGGCCGCCGTGGCCAGGAACACCAGCGGCAGCCGCGCCCACTCCGGCGCCAGCAGGTAGAACGGGTTCTCTATGGCCGCCGGATCGCCCAGCAGCAGTGCGCCCTGGCCGAAGTAGTTCACCACCAGCGAGGGCATCACCAGCCCGTACCAGGCAATGCGAATGGGCCGCTTGCCGAAGTGGCCCAGGTCGGCATAGAGCGCCTCGCCGCCCGTGACGCACAACACCACCGCGCCCAGCGCGATGAAGGCCACCAGCTTGTGGTGCATCCAGAAGTCGATGGCGTAGGCCGGGTTGAGCGCCACCAGCACGGTGGGGTTGGCTATGACGTGCGGCAGCCCAAGCGCCACCAGGACGAAGAACCACACCAGCGTGATGGGGCCAAAGAAGCGGCCGATGTCGGCCGTGCCGAAGCGCTGCACCGCGAACAATCCCGTGAGCACCACCAGCGTGATGGGCACCACGAACGGATGCAGGCTGTCCGAGGCCACTTCCAGGCCCTCCACCGCCGACAGCACCGAGATGGCCGGCGTGATGACGCCGTCGCCATAAAAGATGGCCGTGCCGAACATGCCCACCGCCATCAGCACCTGGCGCAGCCGCGGGCGCTCGCGCACGGCGTGCGTGGCCAGCGCCAGCATGGCGATCAGGCCGCCCTCGCCGTTGTTGTCCGCGCGCAGGATGAGCAGCACGTACTTCAGCGAGACGATGACCGTCATCGTCCAGAAGATCAGCGACAGCACGCCCAGGATGTTGGCGGGCGTGACCTCGACATGGCCGGCGTGGAAGACTTCCTTGAGGGCGTACAGCGGGCTGGTGCCGATGTCGCCATAGACGACGCCCAAGGCAGCCAGCGTGAGGGCGGCCAGGGCGGCGGGCGTGCGTGATGAAGAAGAGCTCACGGATTGGGACCCACCGGGGGCCCGTTACGCAAAGTCCTTATTGTCTCCCGGCTTGTGCAGTGCAGCACTGCCGCCGTGGCGGCACTGCCTCACGCTCACTCGTAGATTTCCGCGTCCGGGTCGGTCGCTTCCAGCTCGTAGCTGGCCGCCAGCATGGCCAGACGGCCGATCACGCCGTACATGTAGAAGCGGTTGGGTGCGCTCACGCCGGGTTTCTCGCCCGGGCGCGGCATGTGGCTGGCCTCGGCGAAAGCCAGCGGAACGAAAGCGGAGCCGGGGGCGTTGAGGTTCTCGTCGATGCCGCGCTCGGCATGCACCCGGTAGAAGCCACCCACCACGTAGCGGTCGAGCATGTACACCACGGGCTCGGCCACCGCGTCGTTCATGCGCTCGTAGGTGGGTACGCCCTCCTGGATGATGACCTCGCTGACCTCCTGGCCCTCCTTGATCACGCTCATCTTGTTGCGCGTGCGGCGGTTGAGGTCTTCCAGGTCCTTGGGGTCGCGCACCGTCATGATGCCCATGCCGTAGGTGCCGGCATCAGCCTTCACCACCACGAAGGGCTTCTCGTTGATGCCGTACTCCTTGTACTTGCGCCGCACCTTGGCCAGCAGCGCCTCGGCGTTGGACTGCACGCACTCCAGCCCGGTGCCGTCGGCGAAGTTGACCTGCCCGCACTGGGTGTACATGGGGTTGATCAGCCACGGGTCCATGCCCAGCAGCTTGGCGAACTTCTTGGCCACCTCCTCGTAGCTCTGGAAGTGGTTGCTCTTGCGCCGCACGGCCCAGCCCGCATGCAGCGGCGGCAGCAGGTACTGCTCGTGCAGGTTCTCCAGCACGGACGGGATGCCGCCGGAGAGGTCGTTGTTGAGCAGGATGGTGCAGGGATCGAAGTCCTTGAGCCCCAGGCGCCGCGGCGTGCGCACCAGCGGCTCCAGCGTGAGCGTGCTGCCGTCGGTGAGCGTCAGCGTGGTGGGCTTGGTGATGGTCTCGTCCAGCGTGCCCAGCCGCACGTTCAGGCCGGCCTGGTTGAAGATCTGCATCAGCCGCTGCACGTTGCTCAGGTAGAAGCTGTTGCGCGTGTGCTTCTCCGGGATAAGCAGCAGGTTCTTGGCCTCGGGGCAGATCTTTTCGATGGCCGCCATGGCCGCCTGCACCGCCAGCGGCAGCATCTCGGTGGTGAGGTTGTTCCAGCCGCCGGGGTAGAGGTTGGTGTCCACCGGCGCGAGCTTGAAGCCGGCGTTGCGCACGTCCACCGATGAATAAAACGGCGGCGTGTGCTCCATCCACTCCAGCCGGAACCAGCGCTCAATGGCCGGCATCGACTCCAGGATGCGCTGTTCCAACTCGTTGATCGGCCCATTGAGCGCCGTGATGAGATGCGGGACCATGGTGTGGTGACTTCTTGGATTCGATCCGTCGATTCTAGGCAGGCGGCATACCCAACCATGCGTGCGCCGGTCACAGAGCTTGCGCCCTGTGCAAAAGCAACCCCAGGGTATTGCCGCCCCGTCCGCAAAAGGCTTGCGAAAGAGACAAATGGGGACGAGCGCAGACAGCGCAAGCCCCGCCCACGCCCATAAAAAAAGCCACCCCGAGGGGTGGCTCAAGTTCGCTACCGCAACCGCAGCGAAGAGACTGCTCTTGAGCGGGGGCGCCTGACGGGAGGCGCCGCCCGCGAACTTCCTTCTTGCCTGACGGCGGATCAGCGGTTGTAGGCCGTTTCGCCGTGCGAGGTGATGTCCAGGCCCTCGCGCTCTTCCTCTTCGGACACGCGCAGGCCGATCACCAGGTCCACCAACTTGTAGGCGATGAACGCGACCACGGCCGACCACACGATGGTCGTGCCCACGGCCTGGGCCTGCACCCACACCTGGGCGCCGATGCCGCCCCACTCGCCGCACTTGTCGCTGACGTAGTTGCAGATGCCCGTGCCGCCCAGGTCAGGCGAAGCGAACACGCCGGTCAGCAGCGCACCCAGGATGCCGCCCACGCCGTGCACGCCGAACACGTCCAGCGAGTCGTCAGCGCCCAGCATGCGCTTGAGGCCGTTGACGCCCCACAGGCACACGAAGCCGGCCAGCAGGCCCATCACCAGGGCACCGCCCACGCCCACGAAGCCGCAGGCCGGGGTGATGGCCACCAGGCCCGCCACCGCACCGGAAGCCGCACCCAGCATGGAAGCCTTGCCGCGCATCAGCGCTTCACCAGCGCACCAGCTCAGCGCCGCAGCCGCCGTGGCCACCACCGTGTTGATGAAGGCCAGAGCCGCCGTGCCGTTGGCTTCCAGGTTGGAGCCGGCGTTGAAGCCGAACCAGCCCACCCACAGCAGCGAGGCACCGACCATGGTCAGCGTCAGGCTGTGCGGCGCCATGGACTCGCGGCCGTAGCCGACACGCTTGCCCACCATGATCGCGCCCACCAGGCCCGCCACCGCGGCGTTGATGTGCACCACCGTGCCGCCGGCGAAGTCCAGCGCGCCCTTGGCCCACAGCCAGCCGGCGTTGTTGGTCACGGCCGCCAGCGTTTCCTCGCTGGTGATCGCGTCCGGGCCGTCCCAGTACCAGACCATGTGCGCCACCGGCAGGTAGCTGAAGGTGAACCACAGCACAGAGAAGGCCAGCACCGCCGAGAACTTGATGCGCTCGGCGAAGGCCCCCACGATCAGCGCCACGGTGATGGCGGCGAAGGCACCCTGGAAGCTCACGAAGCTCAGCTCCGGCAGCACCACGCCCTTGCTGAAGGTCGCGCCCACGGACTCAGGCGTGACGCCCTTGAGGAAGAGCTTGTCCAGCGTGCCGATGAACGGATTGCCGGCGGTGAAGGCCGCGGAGTAGCCGTAAACCACCCACAGCACGGAAATCAGGGCGAAGACCATGAAGACCTGCATCAGCACGGACAACATGTTCTTGCTGCGCACCAGGCCGCCGTAGAACAGCGCCAGGCCCGGGATGGTCATCAGGATGACCAGCGCCGTGGAGATCATCAGGAAGGCCGTGTCGCCCTTGTTGGGCACCGGCGCCGCCGCGGCGGCAGCGCTGGCGGCCTCGGCCACACCGCTGGCCGCTTGGGCCACGCTGCTGGCAGCTTGCGCCGCCACGGCAGCTGTGTCCTGCGCCAGCACCCCGCTGGCCACGCCCAGGCCTGCCAGACCGGCGAGCAGGGGCAGAAGAAGTTTTCTCATGGTTTTGTCGCTACTTGTGGTCGGACTGCGTGCTTAGAGCGCGTCGGGACCGGTCTCGCCGGTACGGATGCGCACCACCTGCTCCAGCGGGCACACGAAAATCTTGCCGTCGCCGATCTTGCCGGTGCGGGCCGAGCCCTCGATGGCTTCGATCACGCGCTCGACAACCTCGTCATCCACCGCGGCTTCGATCTTGACCTTGGGCAGGAAGTCGACCACGTACTCAGCGCCGCGATAGAGCTCGGTGTGGCCCTTCTGGCGGCCAAAGCCCTTGACCTCCGTCACCGTGATGCCCTGAACGCCAATGGCGCTCAACGCTTCACGCACTTCGTCAAGCTTGAATGGCTTGACGATGGCAGTAACCATCTTCATGGCTGATTCCTTTCAAAAGTTGTACTTCACGCCGACCACGAGCGCATTCTTACCCGTGAACTTGCCCGCGGGCGTGACGTAGAAGCTTTTGTCGGCATTCGTGCCGACGGCGGTGGCACTGACCACGAAACCGCTGAAGTCCTTGGAAACGCCCAGGGAGTAGTCGGTGTAGGAGGCGCCCAGGTCGTCAGCCGGGCCCTTGATCTTCTGGCGGCCCACATGAGGCACCAGCATCCAGCCGTCGGTGATCTCAAAGCTGGCGGAGAGGTCCAGGTAGTAGCTGTTCTTGCTGTCGCCGTTGCCGAAGGTGTCGGTCAACGCGTGCGAGTACTTGGCCGTCACGGGACCGTAGGTCAGGGCGCCGTAGACCTCGGTGGTGTCGGCCTTCTCGGCGCCGGAGATGCGGTCGAGCTTGTTGCGCGGGTACCAGTACTGCAGCAGGCCCACGTCATAGCCCAGGCCCTCGACGATGGAGCCCTTGTAGCCACCATAAAGGTCAACCTCCACGCGGGCATTGCCCACGTCGGTGCCGGCAATGCGCCCGGCGTCCTTGATCCACCTGATCGTGGAGCCCCAAACGCCGGCGTAGAAACCACCGTCGGCGCTTTGCACCCAGTCGGCACCCCCCTGCAGGGCCGGGTCCAGGCGGCTCTGCGAGATGCCGCGGTAACGGTAATCAGTGACCGCGCCAACGTTGAAGCTCACATCGGCATGCGCAGGCAGGCTGCACAGGGAAGCCAGGGTCGCCGTGGCGAGAAGGGCTTTTTTGATCATGGTTGCTCCGCTGATTTGAAATGCAAACAATGAACTGCACCTTCCGTGCCAGGGAAGTTCTCGTTAGCCCCCGGGGGCCACTTATCCACGGTCATGCTCAATCGCACCAATCTGGTGAATGAACAGGCCACCGCCCGCTATTGGTGCGCCTTCACGCGGGGCGTTACAGCTTGTTGACGGCACCCCACAATGGGCCGACCCCTTTGACTCCGCCGGGAGGATGCGAATGTCTTTGGCCGTGCTCAGCAGCCGGGCGCTGGACGCCCTTGAAGCTCCGGAAGTACGCGTGGAAGTGCATCTGGCCAACGGGCTGCCCAGCTTCACGCTGGTGGGCCTGGCCGACACCGAGGTCAAGGAGGCGCGCGAGCGCGTGCGCGCCGCGCTCGGCCACAGCGGGCTGCCCTTCCCGCACAACAAGCGCATCACGGTGAACCTGGCGCCGGCGGACCTGCCCAAGGAGTCCGGACGTTTCGACCTGCCCATCGCGCTGGGCATCGTGGCGGCCTCCGGCGAGCTGGACACGGCGGCGCTCGCGCGCTTCGAGTTCGCGGGCGAGCTGTCGCTGGCCGGCGACCTGCGCCCGGTGCGCGGCGCGGTCGCCCTGGCGCTGGCGCTGCGCCGCGCGGGCAGCACGCGCACGCTGGTGCTGCCGCCGGAAAGCGCCGAGCAGGCCGCGCTGGTGCAGGGCGTGGACGTGCGCTGCGCTCGCCACCTGCTGGATGTGGTGGCCGCCCTGCGCCCGGGCGACGCCGCCGTGCCCCTGCCCCGCGCGCGGGCCATGACGCCGTCGGCCGCCGCGGCGCTGCCGGACCTGCTGGAAGTGCGCGGCCAGAGCGCCGCCAAGCGCGTGCTGGAGATCGCTGCGGCTGGCGCGCATTCGCTTTTGATGGTCGGCTCGCCCGGCAGCGGCAAGTCCATGCTGGCGCACCGGCTGCCCGCCCTGCTGCCGCCCATGGGCGAGGACGAGGCCCTCTCCAGCGCCGCGCTGCAGGGTTTATCCAGCAGCGGCTTCAACGTCGCGCATTGGGGCCAGCGCCCGGTGCGCGCGCCCCACCACTCGGCCAGCGCCGTGGCGCTGGTGGGCGGGGGCTCGCCGCCCAAGCCGGGCGAAATTTCACTGGCCCACGGCGGCGTGCTCTTCCTGGACGAGTTGCCGGAGTTCCCGCGCGCCGCCCTGGAGGCCCTGCGCGAGCCGCTGGAAAACGGCCGCATCACGCTCTCGCGCGCCGGGCGCCAGGCCAGCTACCCCGCGCGCTTCCAGCTCGTGGCCGCCATGAACCCCTGCCCCTGCGGCTGGCTGGGTTCCTTCGCCGCCACAGGCAAGCCCTGCCGCTGCACGGCGCAGGCCATTGCCCGCTACCAGGGCCGGCTCTCCGGCCCGCTGCTGGACCGCATAGACCTGCAATTGGAAGTGCCCGCCGTGAAGCCGGCCGAGCTGCTGGCCGCGCCCGCGGGCGAGCCCAGTGCCGTGGTGATACGGCGCGTGGCCGCGGCGCGCGAGCGCGCCCTTGAGCGCCAGGGCCTGGCCAACGCCGAGCTGGACGCCGCGGGGCTGGACCGCCACGTGCGCCCCTCGGCCGCGGCGCTGCGCTTCATTGAACAGGCCGCCACGCGGCTGGGCTGGTCCGGCCGCAGCCTGCACCGCGCCATGAAAGTGGCCCGCACCATCGCCGACTTGGCCGGCGCCGAACAGCCGGACGTGCCCCACGTCGCCGAGGCCCTGCAATACCGGCGCGCCTTGCCCGGCTGAGGCGGGCCGACAAGCCCGCCGGCATCGCGCCGCGGTCCTCGCCCGCACGCCGCACGGCCGGCCCGGCCGCGGCTTACTGCACGCGCAGCCGGCCGCCCTCGTCCACCACGCGCGTGCCCGTGGCGATGGGCTGCTGCTGGCTGAAGCGGCGCACGCTGCCGTCCTCCATGCGCACGCGCACGTCGTAGACCGTTTCGGAGCGCACGCGCTTTTCGATCTCGTGGCCGGCGAAGCCGCCGCCCACGGCACCCAGCACCGTCGCCACCTTGCGGCCCGTGCCGCCACCCACCTGGTTGCCCAGCACGCCGCCCAGCACGCCACCAGCCACGGCGCCTATGCCCTGGGCCGGACCTTCCTGGCGCACGGCCTGCACCGACTCCACCACGCCGCAACTGCGGCACACCGCGGCCTGCGCCACGGGCTGCGGCGCCACGCTCACCGGCGGCTGCAC
>NZ_JAXOJX010000077.1:0-29809 GCF_034427735.1 Azohydromonas lata | reverse complement strand
CGGCCGCGACGGCGCGGCGGCCACCTCCGCCGGCACCGGCGTCGACGCCGACGCCGCGGACGACCCCGCCTGCACGCCGCCGCTGGCGCTGGACGCGCAAGGCGCGCTGCGCGTGTACCTGGCCGCCGGCGACGGCGCGGGCCTGCGCGCCGCGGCCTGGACGGCACTGGCGCTGCAGCAGCTCAACCAGCGCGACTCGCAATGGCTGCGCCGCACCTTCGCCATCACCGGCGCGGGCGGCGCGGGCGTGGGCGCGGCGCTCACGCGGGCGTGCGCCGTGGACGGCCACATCGACGAGGACTGCGTGCTCGACTTCGCGCGCGCGGACCTGCAGTCGCCGCTGCTGTCGGCCGGGCTGTTCGAGGGCGCGCTGGCCTGGCTGCTGCCCACGCGCTGGTGCGGCCTGCCGGGCTGCGGCGTGCTCTCGCGCGCGGCCTGGTTCGAGCAGGCGCTGGAGTCGGCCAGCCCGGGGTTGCGGCTTGGGCTGATGGAGTCGCGCCGCCAGGCGCTGTCCTACCCCGGCGACCACCTGCCCTACCTGCTGCTGCAGGCGCAGTGGCTGGAGACGGGCGAGCGTGCCATCGCCAGCGACTTGCGCATCGCCTGGACGGACTTCCCCGGCGCGCACGACCAGTTGGGCCTCACCGGCCTGGACCTGCCCTTGGGCACGGCCGCGCACAACGCCGCGCGCGGCACCACTGCATCCGCCGGGCGCGCTGCGGGGCTCGCACGAGCGCTGCCGCGACCGCAGCGCCAGCTCCGCCGAAGAAGCCGCCAGCGACGCGCCCCGCGCCCACGATCCGCCCGGCCCGGTATGCGGCCACCTGGGCGACGGCGGCAGTGCCGACCCCGGCGGCGCGCAGGCCATGCTGGACCTGCTGCAGGGACTCTCGCACTGCCTCTCCGGCAACGCGGCCGGCCGCGAGGGCTGGCCGCACTGCGCGGCCTTGGGCGAGGCGCGGCTGGCCTGGCTGCGCGCGCACCTGCTGCCGCAGTTGCTGCTGGTGCGCGCCGACGAGGCGCCGACCGCCCCGGTGAACGGGAAATGCCCGGCGCCGCACCAGCGCGCCCCGGACACGCTGCAACTGGCCATGGCGCAGCCGGTGGCGGGCTGCGCCGTGCCCGCAGGCGACGCGCACGAGCCGCGCCGCCCGCTGTGCCAGGCGCCGGCCCCGGCGGCGCGATGGCCCTGGCTGCAGCCGCAGCGCCCGGCGCAGGCCCAGGCCGCGGCGGCGCTGGCCGAATCCCGCCTGGCACAGGCCCTGGCCACGCTGCGCGCGGACCTGGGTGGCGTGGCCCGCGACAGCACCGAGCCCGCCCTGCGCATCCTGGCCCTGCACCCGGACGGCCTGCGCTACGGCTCAAGCTGGCTGCTGCCGGCCCTGGCCGTGGAGCGGCTGCAGCGCCAGGCCGCGGCCTGCGTGGGAGCGCCCGCGCCGTGAGTACCAGGCCGCGACAGCCCATGGCCGCAATGGCTTCGCGGCGTCAGGCTTATGTCGGCTTGAAATGTTTCGATACTTGCCTTCAGCGCTTGCGTGCGCGCCGGATGGGCATCGCCCCGCTGCCGGATTGAATTTCCAAACTTACTCAGCCGCCGACAGGGCAGCGAAATTCCCTGGCTACCCGGGGAAACTTCAATAAACGAGGTTTGCCTGCTTGAAGCGAACCACTGCTTCCCACTGGTTGCGCGCCGGCTTAGCCCCTGATTCAAACCCTCATCGCCGCTGGAGCCAAGACCAGTTTTTGCGGCAGAGCAAAGCCCCATCTCCAAATGCTGGACAGGCGGTACTTTTTTGCCTGAATACTGCATTTCCAGCCAAGAACTCGGTTTCGCCAAATTCCCGGCGCCACAATCTCAACAATATTTCGGGGCGCGCCGGCGTGTAGGCCAGGGCAGCGCAACAGTCAGCAAGGCGTCAGTCGCCCATGTACGCATCCGTTACAACCATGAAAGGGGCGATTCACAGCACCGTTCGCTGTGAATCGCGTCGATAAATAGGCACATCGGTAGTTTTTTTGTGTCCGCACTCGTCCATCTCAATGTCCGGCGCTCCGGCGCCGGCCGCTGCCTGCAGGCCCATCTGCCGCGCGGCGAGCCGGCCATCATGCAGGCCACGGGCCACTGCCCGCACCTGAGCGCACCGGCGCAAACCGTCCGCCTGATCCGCCGATTCACCGACCCACTGGCCATTGACGCCTGAGCGTTTCGCATGTCCACCCAACCAGGCACCTCAGGCCAGACCCCGCTGTACGAAGACCTCCCCTGCGGCCACCTGCTGCTGGGCGCCGACAGCCTCATCGTCCGCGCCAACCGGCTGTTCGCCCAATGGCTGGGATGCCCCCCGCAGCACATCGAGCAGCGGCTGCGGCTCACGGAGCTGCTCACGCCGGGCAGCCGCGTCTTCTACAGCTCCCACGTCGTGCCCTTGCTCGCATTGCAGGGCTTTGCCAACGAGGTGTCCCTGGAGCTGACGACGGCGGGCGGCCAGGCGCTGCCGGTGCTGCTCAACGCGCAGCACCTCGAAGGCGCCGGCAGCCAGGACGCGCTCATCAGCGTGACCGCTTTCAACGCCAGCGCCACGCGGCGCTACGAGCAGATGCTGGTGGCCACGCAGGAGCGCGCCGAGCGGGCCCTGGACGAGCTGCGCGAACAGCGCGAGCAGTTGCGCGTGACGCTGGAGTCCATGGCCGACGCGGTGGTGACCGTGGACGCCAATGGGCAGGTCAAGCTGCTGAACCCGGCCGCCGCGGCGCTGCTGCGCGTGGATGCGCGCGAGGTGGTGGAGCGGCCCTTCGCCGAGGTGGTCAGGCTGCTGTGGGCCGACGACCAGCAGCCGCGGCCCTGCCCGGTGGTGCAGTGCCTGTTCCTGCCGGAGGCGCAGCAGGAAACGCGTGCCAGCCTGCTGCGCGCGCACGACGGCACGCTGTGCCCCATCAGCGACACGGTGGCGCCCATCCACGACGCGCGGGGCCGCTGCACGGGCGCGATCTGGGTCTGCCGCGACGTGAGCGAGCAGCACCGCCTGGCCGAGCACGCGGCCCATGCCCTGCGCCACGACATGCTCACCGGGCTGCTCAACCGGCAGGAGTTCGAGCAGGCGCTGGCCCGCTGCGCCGCAGCCCAGGGCTGGCCGGGCTACCTGCTGTGCTACCTCGACATCGACCAGTTCAAGCTCATCAACGACACGCTGGGCCACGCCGCGGGCGACTTGCTGCTGCGCGAGCTGGCGCAACTGCTGCGTGACGGCCTGCGCAAGGACGACCTGTTGGCGCGGCTGGGCGGCGACGAGTTCGGCATGCTGCTCAAGGGCTGCTCGGCCGGCGAGGCCGTGCAGCGCGCCCAGGCGCTGCGCAAGCGCATACAGGACCATCACTTCCACTGGGAAGGCGGTACCCACCGCGTGACCGCCAGCATGGGCGTGGCGCAGCTGCCCGGCCCGGGCGAGCCGGCCTCCATGGCCCTGATCCATGCCGACATCGCCTGCCACGCGGCCAAGGAGGCCGGGCGCAACCGGGTGCAGTTCTTCACCTCGGCCGACACCCTCGTGCAGGCGCGCCACGGCGAGATGCACTGGGTCCCGCGGCTGCAGCAGGCGCTGGCGCAGGACCGCTTCGAGCTGCTCTACCAGCCCATCGTGGCCACGGCGCCGGGGGCCAGCCGCGTCAAGTACGGCGAAATCCTGCTGCGCCTGCGCGACGACGACGGCCAGCTCGTCTCGCCGGCGCTGTTCATTCCCGCGGCCGAGCGCTACCAGCTCATGAGCGCGCTGGACCGCATGGTGCTGCGCAAGACCCTGGACTGGATGCAGCGCACGCCCTCCGTGCACTGCTCCATCAACGTCTCCGGCCAGTCCCTGGGCGACCTGGCCTTCCTCGACGAGGCCGTCACCAACATCAAGCGCAGCCGCGTGGACGCGCGCCGGCTGTGCTTCGAGATCACGGAGACGGCGGCCATCGGCAACCTGGAGGCCGCGCAGGCCGTCATCGCGCAGTTGCGCGCGCTGGGCGCGCGCTTCGCGCTGGACGACTTCGGCGCGGGCATGTCGTCCTTCGCCTACCTGCACCTGCTCAAGGCCGACGTGCTCAAGATAGACGGCGGCTTCGTCAAGGATCTGCACCGCGACCCGCGGCACCGCGCCATCGTGGAATCCATACACCACGTGGCCGCCGCCTTCGACATGCGCACGGTGGCCGAATGGGTCGAGAACGAGGCCATCCTGGACGAGCTGCGCGCCATCGGCATCGACTATGCGCAGGGCTACTTCACGGGCAGGCCGGTGCCCTTGAAAAGCTGGAACGCCGAGTCGCCGTGGCAGCCAACGCAGGCGGCCCCGGCAGGCGCGGCGGTCTCTTAAACCGCAGCGGCCACGGGCGCAGCCCGCGCGGTGTCCAATGGCGGGTAATCCCTTGATTTCCAGGCCGCCATGAGCACCGACGACAAGCAGACCAGCTCCTGTTCCGACGCCGCCTGCGGGTGCGGCTCCGCCGGCGCAGCCGCACCCGTCGTCACCCTGCAGCGCCGGCCCCGCGGCACGCCCGCCGAGCTGCCGCCCCCGCCCGGTGCCACGCTGCTGCGCATCCCGGACATGGACTGCGCCGTCGAGGAGGCCGACATCCGCCGCGCCTTGGCCGGCGTGGCCGGCATCAGGGCACTGCGCTTTCAGCTCACCGCCCGCACCCTGGCCATCAGCGCCCCGGCCGAGGTGATGCCCACGGCACTGCAGGCCATAGGCGCCGCGGGCTACGCGGCCACCGACGTCACGCCCGGCCGCGCGGGCGCCGGCCAGGCGGCCACGGGCCACGCCCAGGCCCACTCCCACGACCACGCCCCTGGGCACGCGCAAGAACATGGGCATGACCACGGCCACGGGCATGGCCACGACCACGGCCTGCAGCCCGGCCTCGTGCGGCTGGGCGCCGCGCTGGCCCTGGCCACCGTCGCCGAAGGGCTGCACCTGTTGGGCGAGGGCTCCACGGCGCTGCGGCTGCTGGGCATGGCCGTGGCGCTGGGCGCCATCGCCCTGGCCGGCGTGGACACCTTCCGCAAGGGCTTCAAGGCGCTGCTGCGCCTGAAGCTCAACATCAACGCGCTGATGGCGGTGGCGGTGGCCGGGGCCTTCGTCATCGGCCAGTGGCCCGAAGCCGCCATGGTGATGGCGCTCTACGCCATCGCCGAGCTCATAGAGGCGCGCTCCGTGGACCGCGCGCGCAACGCCATCCAGAAGCTCATGGCGCTGGCGCCGGCCGAGGCGCTGGTGCAGCAGGCCGACGGCCGCTGGCAGGCGCAGCCGGTGGAGCAGGTGCCGCTGCAGGCACGCGTGCGCGTGCGCCCGGGCGAGCGCATCCCGCTGGACGGCGTGGTCACGGCCGGCCAGGGCACGGTGGACCAGGCCAGCGTCACCGGCGAGAGCCTGCCGGTGGACAAGCGCCCCGGCGACGCGCTGTTCGCCGGCACGGTCAACGGCACGCAGGAGCTGGAGCTGCGCGTGATGGCCGCGGCCTCGGACAGCACGCTGGCCCGCATCATCCACGCCGTGGAGCAGGCGCAGTCCACCCGCGCGCCCATGCAGCGCCTGGTGGACCGCTTTGCCGCCGCCTACACGCCGGCCGTGTTCGCGCTGGCGCTGGGCGTGGCGCTGCTCGCGCCCACGCTGCTGGACTGGAGCTGGGCGCAGGCCGTGTACCGCGCGTTGGTGCTGCTCGTCATCGCCTGCCCCTGCGCGCTGGTGATCTCCACGCCGGTGACGGTGGTCAGCGCCCTGGCCGCCGCGGCGCGGGCGGGCGTGCTGGTCAAGGGCGGCGCCTACCTGGAGCAGGCGCGGCGGCTGCGCGCCGTGGCGCTGGACAAGACGGGCACGCTCACCGCCGGGCGCCCGCGCCTGGTCGAGCAGCGCGTGCTCGCGGGCGACGAGGCCCTGGCGCTGCGCTGCGCCGCGAGCCTGGCGGGCCGCTCCGACCACCCCGTCTCGCAGGCCATCGCCGCGGCGCTGGCCGATGCGCCGGCCGGTACGCCGCCGCTGCCCGTGGAGCGCTTCGAGGCCCTCACCGGCCGCGGCGTGCAGGCGCTGGTGGACGGCCGCGCCCTGGTGCTGGGCAACCACGGCCTGGTGCACGAGCGCGGCCTGTGCGATGCGGCGCTGGAGGCCGAGCTGCAGCGCCACGAGGCCGCCGGCCGCACGGTGGCGCTGCTGGCCGACGAGCGGCAGGTGCTGGCCCTCTTTGCCGTGGCCGATACGCTGCGCGCCGAGTCCGCCGAGGCCGTGGCCGCGCTGCGCGCGATGGGCGTGGTGCCCGTGCTGCTGAGCGGCGACAACACGGCCACGGCGCGCGCGGTGGCCGCCGAGGTGGGCATCACCGAAGTGCAGGCCCCCCTGCTGCCGGAAGAAAAACTGCGCGCCATAGAGGCGCTGCAGCAGCGGCTCGGGCCCACGGCCATGGCCGGCGACGGCATCAACGACGCGCCGGCGCTGGCGCGCGCGGACATCGGCATCGCCATGGGCGGCGCGGGCACCGACATCGCCATGGAGGCGGCCGACGTGGTGGTGATGAACGACGACCTGCGCCGCCTGCCCGCGCTCATCCGGCTGTCGCGCCGCATGACGGCCGTGCTGTGGCAGAACGTGGCGCTGGCGCTGGGCATCAAGGCCGTGTTCCTCGGCTTCGCCGTGGCCGGCAGCGCCACGATGTGGATGGCGGTGTTCGCCGACATGGGCGCGAGCCTGCTGGTGGTGGCCAACGGGCTGCGGCTGCTGGACGGCAAGGGGTTCACATCGCGCCCCTGAGGGCGCTGTCAATCGGCTTTCAGGCGGCCGGCGGCTGCGCCAGCCAGCGCGCGGCCAGTGCCGGCACGTCCACCGGCTGGTCCGTCAGGACTTCCATGGCGCAGGCGCGCTCCGCGGCCTCCAGCGGCTCGGCCGTTGCGAGCTGCTTTTCCAGCACCGCCACGCCGGCCTCGGACGGGTCGCTGCCGGCCGCGTCGCGCGCGGCCACGCGCTCGCGCAGGGTGGCTGCATCGGCACCGCAGGCCAGGATGCCGAAGGGCACGCCCAACTGCCAGGCCAGGTGCTCGAACAGCCGCCGGTGCTCGCGGCTGAGGAACGCGGCGTCCACGATCACCGCAAAGCCGCCCAACAGCGCCTCGCGCGCGCACGCCAGCAGGTGCTCGAACGTGCGCCGGCCCGCCTGCGGCGTGTAGAGGTCCAGCCCAAGCGCCGCCGAGCGCTGCAGCGCCTGCAGGCCAAAGAGGCGCTTGCGCTCCACGTCCGAGCGCACGCGCACCGCCCCGGCCTGCGCCGCCAGCGCCTGGGCCAGCGTGGACTTGCCGCTGCCCGACAGGCCGTAGGTGATCAGCAGGCGCGGCGCGCGGCCGGCTGCGACCAGCGCCTGGGCGCAGGCCAGGTAGTCCGGCCGCGGGCCGGACGGTGCGGACTGCGCGGAGGACGTGGGCGGGGACAGCGCCGCCACGAGCGCGCGCACCAGCGCCCTGTAGACCTGGAAGAAGCGCAGCACGCGGGTGCCGGCGTAGTCGCCGCCGCGCTGCAAGTACACGTCCAGGAAGCGGAAGGCCAGGTCCGCGCGGCCATGGGCCTGCAAGTCCATGGTGGTGAAGGCGATGTCGGCCATCACGTCGGCCCAACGCAGCGCGGGGTCGAATTCGATGCAGTCGAAGGCGGTGGCCTCCTCCCGCTCGCCTTCGCCCAGGACGATGAGGTTGGCCAGGTGCAGGTCGCCGTGGCCCTCGCGCACGGCGCCGGCATCAAGCCGCCGCCGCAGCACGGGCGCCAGGTTTTCACCTTGCCGGCGGACCCAGGCGCGCAGGGCCTGCAGCCGGGCGTCGACGCCCAGGGCATCGTCGAGCTGGTCCAGCACCGTCAAGGCCGCCTCGCACGCGCCCGCGGGCTGGCCAAAGGGGCCGTCGGCCGCGGCCACGGCGGCGCCGCGATGGAAGTCCGCCAGGCGTTCGGCCAGGCACTCGACGTGGCGCGGCAGCAGTTGGCCCGCGCACAGGCGCTCGGACATCAGCGCGCCGTCGGGAAAGCGGCGCATGACCACGGCGTGGTCCAGCACCGGAGCGCCGCCACCCAGGCGTGGCGCATCCGGCGTGCCGCGCACGGGCAGCACGCCCAGGTAGAGCGACGCGGCCAGGCGGCGGTTCAGCCGCAGCTCGTCCAGGCAGGCCTGCTTGCGGCGGGCCGCGGTGCTGAAATCCACGAAGGGCAGCCGCACGGGCTTCTTCAGCTTGAAGGCCAGGTGCGCGGTGAGCAGCACCCAGGAGATGTGCGTCTGCAGCAGCGCCACCGGCGCGCCGGTGAGCCGCTGCAGTTGCGCGCGCAGCGGTTCGGGGTTCAGCGCGGGCGGCGGGGCGTCGTCATCCATGCGCGCAGTATGCGCGGCGCCCGTCGCCCACAAGGCCGGCCGCGCGCAGCGGCCGGCCTTGCGCGCTCAATGCCCGCCGTGGGCCGCCAGCACGGGCTTGATGCCCTTCTTCTCCTCGCGCCGTGCCATCCAGGTGTAGATGGTGGGCAGCACCAGCAGCGTCAGCACCGTGGCCGAGACCAGGCCGCCGATCACCACCACCGCCAGCGGGCGCTGCGTCTCCGCGCCGATGGCATGCGACAGCGCCATGGGGAACAGGCCCAGCATGGCCAGCAGCGCCGTCATCAGCACCGTGCGCAGCCGCGTGAGGCTGCCCTGCAGCACCGCCTCCACCAGCCCCATGCCCTGCGCGCGAAGCTGGTTGTAGTAGGTCACCATCACCACGCCGTTGAGCACGGCCTGCCCAAAGAGCGCGATGAAGCCGATGGCCGCCGACACCGACAGCGGGATGCCCGTGATCGCCAGCGCCAGGATGCCGCCGATCAACGCGAACGGGATGTTGGCCACGATCAGCAGCGCGTTGTTGAACGACTTGAAGGCATCGAACAGCAGCAGGAAGATGACCAGGATGGACAGCGGCACCACCCACGACAGCCGCGCCATGGCGCGCTGCTGGTTCTCGAACTCGCCGGACCAGACGATCTCGTAGCCCGCGGGCAACTGGATCTCCTGGGCGGCCCGCGCCTGCAGGTCGGCCACCACCGAGCCCATGTCGCGGTCGCGTATGAAGATGCCGATGGCGGCCACGCGCGAGCCGTTCTCGCGGGCGATGTTCATGGCGCCGCTGGTCTGCGTGATGTGCGCCAGCCGCGACAGCGGAATCTGCGCGCCGTTGGGCGCGGTCACCAGCACGTCGCCCAGGGCGTCGAGGTTGCGGTACTGCGGCGCCAGGCGGACCATGACCGCGAAGTGGCGCTCGCCTTCCCACAGGTCGGAAGTGCCCTTGCCGGCCAGCGCGGCCTCGATCACGTCCTGGATGTCGCCCACGTTGATGCCGTAGCGGGCCGCGGCCGCGCGGTCGATGTCTATCTTCACCTGCGGCAACTGGCCCTCGCGGTCCACGAAGCTGCGCACCACGCCGGGCGTGCCGCGGGCGATGGCCTCCACCTTGCCGGCCACGCGGCCAAGCTCGTCCAGGTTGGGGCCCTTGATCTTGACCACGATCTGGCCCTTGATCTGCGAGATGCTCTCCAGCACGTTGTCGCGTATGGGCTGCGAAATGCCCGCCTCCAGCCCCGGCACCTGCGACACGGCCTGGCCCAACTGGGCCAGCAGCGCGGACTTGGTGAGCCCCGAGCGCCATTGGTCGTCAGGCTTCAGGTCCACGAAGGCCTCGAAGCCGTTGAAGATCTTGGGGTCGGTGCCGTCGTCCGGGCGGCCCACCTTGCTCACCACGGTGCGCACCTCGGGCACCTGGCGCAGATTGGCGCGCAGCTTTCGGGAGATCTGCTGCGCTTCTTCCGGCGACACCGAGGGCGGCAGGTCCGTGCTCACCCAGATGGTCCCCTCGTCCAGCTCGGGCAGGAACTCCGAGCCCAGCGCCGCGCCCAGGGCCAGCGCCGCGGCCAGCGTGGTCAGCGCCATGCCCAGCACGCGCTTGGGCCGGTGCAGCGCCCATTCCAGCGCCGGGGTGTAGACCTTCTTGCACCCCCTTACGAGCGCGTTGTCCTCGTGCGGCACCTGCTTCTTGAGCAGCAGCAGGCACAGCAGCGGCACCAGCGAGAGCGCCAGCACCAGCGAGCCCACCAGCGCCGAGGTCACGCTCCACGCCATGGGCGAGAAGATGCGGCCCTCGTGGCGCTGCAACGTGAAGATGGGCAAATGGGCCGCGATGATGATGACCATGGAGAACAGGGTCGGACGGCCCACCTCTATGGTTGCCCGCGTGACGGCTTTCAAACGCTCGGCCTTGCTCTTCATCTGGTGCTCGTTGAGCTCGCCCAGCCGTCTGAAAATGTTCTCCACCACGATCACCGCGCCGTCCACGATGATCCCGAAGTCCATGGCCCCGAGCGAGAGCAGGTTGGCCGGGATGCCCACGAAGGTCAGGCCCAGGAAGGTGGCCAGCAGCGACAGCGGGATCACCGCCGCCACGATGGCCGCGGCACGCAGGTTCTGCAGGAACACGAAGAGCACGAACATCACCAGCAGCGCGCCTTCGGTGAGGTTGTGGAACACCGTGTGCAGCGTTTTGCCGATGAGCCAGCTGCGGTCGTAGTAGGGCTCGATCTGCACGCCCTTGGGCAGGATGCGGGTGTTGAGCTCCTCGATCTTGGCGTGCACGCCGTCCAGCACCGTGGAGGGGTTCTCGCCTTTGCGCATGAGCACGATGCCGTTGACGATGTCGTCGGCGTCGTCCTGGCCCACCAGGCCTTGCGGGGGCTGCTGGCCCACGCGCACGTCGGCCACGTCGCGCACCAGCACGGGCGCGCCGTCGTGCTCGCCCACCACCACCTGCTCGATGTCGGCGGAGGACGTGAAACTGCCCAGCGAGCGCACCAGGAACTGCTGCCGGCCCTGCGTCATGGCGCCGCCGCCGGCGTTGGCGTTGGCGCGCTGCAGCGCGGCGAACAAGTCCTGCAGGCCCAGCTTGTGGTCGCGCAGGCGCTGCAGGTCGGGGTTGACCTCGTACTGCTTGACGGAGCCGCCCATGGTCACGAGGTCGGCCACGCCGCCGACCTGGCGCAGCGCCTTCTCCACCACCCAGTCCTGCAGCTCGCGCAGCTCGCGCGGCGTGTAGCCGTCGCCGCGCAGGCGAAAGCGCAGGATCTCGCCGATGGCCGTCGAGGGCGGGGGCACCTCGGTCTCCACGCCCGGGGGCAGGTCCACCGAGCGCAGCCGCTCCAGGATCTGCTGGCGCGCAAGCTGGTCCGTGGTCTTGTCGTCGAACGTGACCATGGAGAACATCAGCCCGTACTGCGTGTGCGAGAACAGGCGCACCGTGTGCGGGATGCCCGTGAGCGCGATCTCCACGGGGATGGTGACCTGCTTTTCCACCTCCTCGGCGGCCCGGCCCGGGTACAGCGCGATGACGTTGACCTGCGTGTCCGACACGTCGGGGAAGGCTTCCACCGGCAGGTTCTTGAAGGCGATGGCGCCCGCGCCCACGAACACGGCCAGCGCCAGCCACACCATCAGCGACTGCTTGAGTGCGAATTGGACGAAGCGGTTCATGGCTGGGCGGCGTCCATGAGCTGGTTGAGGTAGAGGCCGCCGCCCAGGACGACCTGCTCACCGGCCTGCAGCCCGCCCAGCACCGTCACCGACTGCGGGCCGGCGCTGCGCACCTGCACCTCGCGGCGCTCGTAGCGGCCCGGCGCCTGCTGGACGAAGGCGTAGGTCTGGTTGCCGCGCAGGAACACGGCGTCGGCAGGCAGTTGCGGCTGGGCGCCGGGCTGCTCGATGACGGCGTTGACGAACATCTCCGCCTTGAGCTTGCGCTCGGGGTTGGCCACGCGGGCGCGTACTTTCACGGTACGCGTTGCGGCGTCAACCGACTCGCCGACGTTCACCACGGCGGCGGTGAACTGCTCGTCCGGCCAGGCCGCGGCGCGCAGCGCCACGGTGGCGCCGGGCTTGAAAGGGGCCAGGCGGGTTTCGTCCACGTCCAGCGTCACCCACAGCGAGGTGGGGTCGCTGATGACGAACAGCGGCGGTCCCTGCACGTCCGGCCGCACCTCGGTGCCGGGGTTGGCGTTGCGCTCCACCACCACGCCGCCCAGCGGCGCGGACAGCGTGAGCGACTGGTTGACCGACTGCGCGGCCACGCCGTACTGGGCCAACCGTGCATGGGCGCGGCCGGCCTCGGCCTGGCCGCGGGCGAGGTCGGCCTCGGCCTGCTGCACGTCCTTGGCGGACATGATGCCGGCCGTGCCCAGCTCGCGGGCGCGCTGGACGGCGCCCTGGGCCAGGCGCAGGTCGGCCTGGGCCTTCTGGTCGTCGGCCTGGGCCTGGCCCACGTCGCCGGAGGCCACGTCGGCCAGCGCGTCGCCGCGCTTGACGGCCTGGCTCACGGTGGCGCGCAGCCGCTCGATGCGGCCGGCAAAGGGCGACCACACGCGCACGGTGCGGTCTTCGTCCCAGCCCATGCGGCCGGGCACGGTGAGCGCGCGGTGCGTGTCGGCCTCGACGCTGACGATGCGCAGCCCCGGCGGGTCCTGCTCGCCGGGGAAGACCACGACGCCGTCGGCCACCACCGGCAGGGGCTCGGCGGCAGGCGCCTCGTGCTTGCCGCAGCCCGCCAGCGCGGCGGCCACCAGGAATGCGCCCGCCAGGCTTTGGCAGGTCGCGGTGAGCTTGAACTTCATGGTCGGACTCAGGGAAGAACGGAACCGTTGGCCATTGCCGCCGCCTGCGAGACGGCCTGCAAGTCCACCAGGGCCTTGGCCGCCTCGGCCTCGGCGTTGATGCGCTCGATCTGCGCCGCGCGCAGCGAGCGCCGCGCGTCGAGCACGTCCAGCACGCCGCTGGCGCCGCGCTGGTAGGACAGCTCGGCGCCCTGCGCCACGCGCTGCGCCGCGGGCAGCAGCTCGTCGCTGACCAGGCGGCGGCGCGATTGCGCGGCCTGCCACTGCGCCAGGGCGCGGGTGGCTTCGTCCTGCGCCTCGGCGCGGGCGCGCTCCAGGGCTTGCGCGGCGCTGTCCACGTCGGCCTGGGCGCGGCCGATCTCGCCCTCGTAGGCGTGGTTGAACAGCAGCGGCACGCTCACGAACACGGAGACGGTGTTGCCCGTGCCGCTGGAGTTGGTGGAGGTGACCGGGTAGCGGTCGAGCTGCACGCCCACGCCCACGTCGCGCGTGGCCTGCGCGCGCGCCAGCGCCAGCGCCAGCGCCTGCTGCGCGGCCGCCAGCCGTGACTGCGCGGCGGCGACGGCGGGGAGGCGCTCCAGCGGCACGGGCTGCGGCGCGGCCGGCTGTGCAGGCGCCTGCGCGCGCGGCACGATGGCCTGCGCCTGCTCCGGCGCGCCCAGGGCCAGCGCCAGTTGCTGGCGCAACGTGCGCGCGTCGGTGTCGGCCTGCACGAGGTCGGCCTGCACGCGCAGCGCGTCCAGGCGAAAGCGCGTGGCGTCCAGCGGCGCGGCGTCGCCGCTCTTCACGCGCTGCTCGAACGCTTGCAGCGAGCTGTCATTGAGGGCCACCGAGGCGGCCAGCTCCTCGCGCCGCGCCAGCGCGGCGGCCAGGTCGTGAAAGGTGCGCAGCGTGGCGGCCGTGGCCTGGCGGCGGGCTTCAAACACATCGGCCGTGGCGGCGTCGCGCTGGGCCTGCGCGGTGGCCACGCGCAGCCGCGGCTTGCCGCCGCGCTCCACGAGCTGGTCCACGCGCACCTGGTGGTCGAAGGCCTTGTTCCAAAGCGAGCCCGCACCCATGTTGCGGCCCAGGTTGCCGGCACCCAGGCCCAGCGTGGGGTTGGGACGCTGGCCGGCGGTGACGACGTCGGCCGCCGCGCCGCCCAGGGCGCGCTCGGCCGCCAGCACGTCGGGGTGGCACAGCGGCACGCGCTCGGCCACCGCGGCAGGCGTGAGCGCGGCGGCGGCCTGGGGCGCCAGGGCTGGACAAGCCAGCGCGGACAGCGCCGGGCCAGCCAGCAGCAAAAGTAAAACAGGGTTTCTGGACATGTTCGCTCAACGCCGTCATCGCGGCAACGCCGTACTGCTGCAGGCGAAAAACGCCCGCGAGATGGGCCTTTTTCACGAACGACACAAATGGTCGCTTCGACGTTGCAGCGGCATGCTAGGCAAGCGAGCTTGCAAGCTTCTATCAATGCCAACGGCAACAGGCCCGCAGCCCATGGCGTGGGAACGCCTGCGAAGTCCTGCGGGCGCCCGTACACGGCCTGGTGCCGCGCGGCAGCGGCCGGGACGCCGCCATGGTTGCGCACGCGACAGGGCCGCGGCAGGAAGCTGCCGCGGCCCGCGAGCCCGCCTGAAGGCGGCGGGAGCCGGAGCGCCTTACTTGAGCGTGGCCAGGTAGGCCAGCAGGTCGGCGCGGGCCTTGGCGTCGGCCAGGCCGTCGTACTTCATCTTGCCGCCGGGCAGCGCCTGCTTGGGCAGGGTGATGTAGGCGTCCAGCCGCTGCGGCGTCCAGCTCCAGCCGCTGGCCTTCATGGCGTCGGAGTAGCTGAAGCCGGGCACGGCGGCGGCCTGGCGCCCGGCCACGCCGAAGAGCGAGGGGCCCTTCTTGTTGCGCCCGTCCTTGACGCTGTGGCATTCGGCGCAATGCGTGGAGAAGACGTCGCTGCCCAGCGCCGCGTCGCCCGCCGGCTGCGCCAGGCTTGGGCGTGCCGCCAGCAGCGCCGCGGCGGCCAGCGCCAGGCCCAGTGCGCGCAAGAGGGTGTGTTGCATGTGCATGGCCCCGGTGCTCAAAAGGCCGTCCATGCGAACAGGAACCAGGTGTTGTTGTCCGACGCGTTGCGGCCGCTGCCGTCGTAGTTGGAGGACGCGCCGTTGTAGCGGCTGTAGGCCGTGTACTGCAGGCCCAGGCGCAGGTTGGCCCAGGGCGCGGCCCAGGAGTCTTCCTTGCCCCAGGGCGTCCAGTCCAGTTGCACGATGCGCCCGCGGGTGTCGGGACTGCCGCCGGCGCCGCCGTAGAGCGTGGCGTCGGCGTCGCCCGTGGTGCGGAAGAGGCCTGCCGTCACGCCCCAGGTCTGGCGGAAGTGGTAGGAGACGTTGAGCTTGGTCTCGCGCAGGTGGCCCGTGGGGTTGTCGGCCTCGCCGCCGTCCAGCCAGGCATTGCGGCGCTGGCGCTCGCGGATGTGGCTGCCCTGCAGCGTGACGATGTGCTCACGCGTGCCCAGCCACTGGTACTGGCCGTCCATGCCGACGTCGGTGAAGCGGTTGGACGGCGATCCCGCGGCGCGGTCCGGGCGCAGCGCGGCGTTCATGCCGAAGAGGCCGGCGTGGAAGGCGCTGTCCCTGAAGTACGCCAGGCGCCAGTAGGCCGTGCCGCTGCCCAAGCGGCCGGGATCGTCCTCGGCGCCCTGACCGGTGCGGACCTGCAAGGTGCGCGACAGCGTGCGGTAGGTGCCCAGCTCCGCATACCAGCGGTTGTCGTAGAAGCCGTAGGCCGAGGCACCGAGCACGCGGTGCTCCAGCCCGCCATTGACCAGCGTGGCCGCGGGCGCGCCGCTGTAGCCCAGAGCCGAGGCGGTGAAGGGGAAGCTCCACACCGGCGAGGTGTTGAACGGGTCCTGCACCGTGGGGTTGTTGTTGACCGACAGGCCCAGCACCAGGTCCTTGCCCTGCAGGCTGGTCGCGTGCGCGAAACGCAGGTCCATGTGGTCCAGCGCGGTGGATTTTTCAATGCCGTCGTAGGTGACCTGCACGAAGGCGCCTATCTGCTCGGCCAGGCGCCCGGCGATGAAGAGCGAGGCCTCGTCCAGCGCGGCGTTGTTGTTGGTCTTGTAGCCGTCGGCCGGCGGCTCGTCCTGCGCCTTGCGGGTGCGGGTGTAGGAGCCCACGAGCATGCCTGAGAGCGGCACCTTGCCGGCCTGGCCGTCGCTGTCGACGTAGCCGCCGATCTTGAAGCGTATGCCCGCCGGCGTGAGCTGCGGCCCGTAGCCGCCGACGTGGCAGGCCGCGCAGTCCTGCCCGGTCTGGCGCGCAAAGCTGGGCACGGCCTGGCTGGACGTGGCGCCCAACGCACCGGCCACGCCCACGGCCAGCGCCAGGCAGGCCCTTTTCCATGACGACAAGCGCTTCATTCCACTTCTCCTCTCTCTCTCCGTCCAAACGTGTATTCGTGTGTGCGTCCTTGCATCGGTGCGTCCGTGCGTCCGTGCGTCCGTGCGAGCAGGCGCATGCGTGCGCCGCGGGCGCCCCTAACGTTGCAACTGCAACGGCATCTGCCGGATGCGGGTGCCGGGCTCAGCCGCGCGAACGCAGCCCCGGCCACATGGCAGCCAGCACGCCGTCGCGCCGCACCCAGTGGTGCCACAGCGCGGCGCCCGCATGCAGCGCCACCGCGGCGGCCAGCAGCCAGGCGGCGTTGCCGTGCCAGTCCTCCAGCGTGTCGGCCAGGTCCGGGTCGCGCGCCACCAGCGCCGGCAGCGTGCCCAGCGCGGGCAGGCTCACCGCGTGGCCGCGTGCATTGGTCAGCGCCCAGCCCAGCAGGGGCAGCACCAGCAGCAGCGCATACAGCAGCGCGTGCACCGCCTGCGCCAGCAGCGCGGCCCACGGCGATGAGGCGGGCTCGGCGGCCCGCAGCGTCCAGCGCGTGCGCCCAAGCAGCCGCAGTGCCGTCAGCAGCCCAACGGCCAGGGCCAGTTGCCGATGCAACTGCAGCAGCGCGTCGCGCAGCGCCTTCTCATCGAACAGCTCGCGCGCCAGCACCAGGGCGAACACGGCCAGCAGCAGCGCGGCGGTGAGCCAGTGCACGGCGATGAGCAGGCGGGGATGGCGCGGCGGCGCCGTGGCGGTCGAAGGCGTCAAGGGCATGGCAACGGTGGCGCCCGCCGCGGCGCAGGCGGGCATGCGGCAGGCAAGGGTTGGGCAGGCGCCGCCGCGGCGGCGACGTCCTGCGATGCTTCGCACCGTAAAGGCGCGCGCCCTTCAAATGCCTGACAGTCGCTGAAGGCTTGCGCCGGGGTGAGCGCTTCAGCGCGGCGACTGCGCAGGCACCGCCGGCAGCGTCACGCACACCAGCAGGCCCTGGCCGCCCGGCGCCGTCTCCAGGCTCACCTCGCCGCCGTGGCGCCAGGCCACCTCGCGGACGATGGCCAGCCCCAGGCCCGCGCCGCCGGGCTTGGCGTTGGTTGGGCGGTAGAAGCGGTCGAACACGCGGGCGCGCTGCGCGCTCGGGATGCCGGGGCCGGCATCCTCCACGCTGAGGCGGCACAGGCCGTCGCGGCCCTGGCCGCAGCGCACCGTCACGGCCGTGTTGGGCGGGCTGTGGCGCAGCGCGTTGTGGATGAGGTTGTTGAGCAGCTCGTGCAGCATCCAGGCCGAGCCGCAGACGGTGGCGGGCTCGGCGTCGAAGCCCAGGTCCACTTGGGCCGCCAGCGCCGCGTCCAGCCACTCGGAGGCCGCGGCCTCCAGCAGCTCGCGCAGGTCCAGCGGGGTGAAGTCCTGCACCTGCACCGCGTCGGAGCCCGCGCGCGCCAGCGCCAGCATCTGGTGCGTGGTGCGTGCCATGCGCCCAAGCGCGGCGCTGACGGCGCCCAGCCGCTCGCGCTGCGCGGGCTGGGCGTCCTGCAGGGCCAGCTCGATCTGCGTCTGCACGCCGGCCAGCGGCGTGCGCAACTGGTGCGCGGCGTTGGAGAGGAAGGCCTGCTGCGACGCGGCCGAGCGGCGCAAGTGCGCCATCAACCCGTTGAGCGCCAGCACCAGCGGCGCGAGCTCGCGCGGCAGGCCGGCGTGCGCAAGCGGGCGCAGGTCCTCGGCGGCGCAGGCGCCGACCTCGCGGCTGAGCGCCTCCAGCGGCGCCATGGCGCCGCGCACGCCGCCGTGCACCAGCAGCATGGCCAGCGCCATGAGCAGCAGGTTGGGCCACAGCGTGTCCAGCAGCACGCCGCGCACCTGGGCCTGGCGGCGCACCACGGTTTCGGCGATCACGACCAGCACCCGGCCGTCGGCGGCCTGGTGGGGCCAGGTGGCCACGCGCACGGCATGGCCGCCGATGGCGGCGTCGTCAAAGCTGGGCGCGGCCGCCCCGGGGCGGGCCAGCGCCAGCACCGCCGCGTCTCCGCCCAACAGCCGGCCCTCGGCGCCCTGCACCGCGAACAGCAGCCGGTCGTCGCCCTCGCCGGCCTGCATGGTCTCCACCGTGCGGCGCAGGTGCGGCGCGGGGTCGTCGTTGCGGGCGTCGTCCTCGTCCAGGTCCAGGCGCGAGGCCAGCGCCGCGGCCATGCGGCCCAGTAGCAGGTCCTGGTTGTCCTGCGCGCGCTGCGCGGCCTGCAGGTAGTCGTACACGGCACTGAGCAGCAGCACCGCCAGCAGCGGCCACCACAGGCGGCGCAGCAGCCGCGCGCGCAGGCTTGCGCCGGAGCCGGCGGGCAGGTCCATGGGCCGCCTCACAGGTCCAGCCGGTAGCCTATGCCGCGCACGGTGCGCACCTCCAGCCCCGTGCCCTGGAGCTTGGCGCGCAGCCGCGAGACGTAGATCTCCACGGCGTTGTCGGTGATCTCGCGGTCCCAGCGGCCCAGGCTGTCGGCCAGGCGGCGCTTGGGCACCACGGCGGGCGCGTTGAGCACCAGCAGGTGGACGAGGTCCCATTCGCGCGCGGTGAAGGCCAGCGGCTGGCCGCCCAGCGTGGCCTCGCGGGTGGCCACGTCCAGCACCAACGGCCCAAGCGCCAGGCGCGAGGTGGCCGCCGACAGGCTGCGCCGTATCAGCGCCTGCATGCGCGCCAGCAGCTCCGGCAGCAAGAAGGGCTTGATGAGGTAGTCGTCGGCGCCGTCGTTGAGCCCCCGCACCCGGTCGTCCAGCCCGTCGCGCGCGGTGAGCACCAGCACGGGGATGCGGTCGCCGCGCCCGCGCAGCCGCCGCAGCAGCTCCAGGCCGTCCATGCCGGGCAGGCCGATGTCGACGATGGCCAGGTCATGGCGGCGGTGCGACAGCGCCTGCAGCGCCGGCTCGGCCGCGCCCAGGTGGTCGGTCTCGTAGCCGGCCTTGGCAAAGGCCTGCTGCAGGCCGCTGGCCAGGAGTTCATCGTCTTCTATGAGCAGGATGCGCATGGCGGGCGTGGGAGCGGTTGGGGGCACGGACCTTGGGCGCGGCCGCGGCGGCGGACGGCGCCAGCCGCAAGTGTCCACGCCGCGCCGCCGGCGGCTGTCGCGCACAGACGCGAAACAGGCCGACCGAGGCCACGTGATGCCGGTGCGGGCAGGCCCGCGCCGCGCTGGACGGCCGCCGCGCCGCCGCTTCACCATGCGCCACGCATGAACCACCGAGGAGCACGGCATGACCCAGCACGGCGATTTGGACGAACGCGACGCCCTCCACCTGCGCCAGGCCATACGCCTGTCGGCGCAGGCGAAGGCGCGCGGCAACAAGCCCTTTGGCGCGGTGATCGCCGCCGCCGACGGCACGGTGCTGGCCGAGGCCGGCAACACCGGCACCGAAACGCGCGACTTCACCGCCCACGCCGAGATGAACGCGCTGCGCGCGGCCGGCCCGCGCCATGCGCGGCAGCTGCTGGCCGGCGCCACGCTCTACGCCTCCGGCGAGCCCTGCGCCATGTGCGCGGGCGCTGTCTTCTGGAGCGGCATCGGCCGCGTGGTGTTCGCGCTGGACATCGCCGCGCAGCAGCGCGCGGGCAAGCCGGCGGAAATTGCCCTCTCCTGCCGCGACGTGCTGCAGGCCGCGCCGCGGCCCGTCACGGTGCTTGGGCCCTGCCTGGCCGACGAGGCGTTCGAGGCTTTCAAGGGCGCCTGGTAGCGCGCGCACCGCGCCACCCGGGCCCCGCCCGCAGGGCCCCAGGGGACGGCACGCCGCCTGCCCAGGGCTGCGGCGTCGCGCGCCGCAGCGCACTTGGCCGGCGCCCACAACACTCCCCTTGCAGACCCTGGAGAAGCTATGCCCACCGTCTTCGATTCCATGGCCGCGCGGCTGCGCAGCGCCTGGAAGCCGCACAAACAGGCCACCACGCCGCGGGCCTTCCGCTGCCAGTGCGGGCGGCCCGTGTTCTTTCGCAACAGCCAGTGCCTCAACTGCGGCACGGCGCTGGGCTACGACCCGGCGCGCTCGCAGGTGCTGCCGCTGGAGCCCTTGGGCGAGCACCTGTGGCGCGAGTTCGGCGCGGGCGAGTTGGCCCCTGCCTACCGGCGCTGCGGGAACTTCGAGGCCGCCGCGGCCTGCAATTGGCTGCTGCCGGCCGAGGAAAAGGGGCCGGACGGGCAGTTCGCACCGCTGTGCAAGGCCTGCCGGCTCAACCACACCATCCCCGACCTCTCCGTGGAGGAGAACGCGCTGTGGTGGGGCCGCATCGAGGTCGCCAAGCGCCGCCTGGTGTCGCAGCTCATTGGCCTGGGGCTGCCCGTGCTGTCCAAGGTGGAGGACCCCGAGCGCGGCCTGGCCTTCGACTTCCTGCGCGCCCCCGAGGGCGGCCCGCCCGTGATGACCGGCCACGACGACGGCCTCATCACGATCAACGTCGAGGAGGCCGACGACGCCCGGCGCGAAAAGCTGCGCGCCCAACTGCACGAGCCCTACCGCACGCTGCTTGGGCACTTCCGCCACGAGGTGGGGCACTACTACTGGGACCGGCTGGTCAAGGACACCGAGTGGATCAACCCGGTGCGCGAGCTCTTCGGCGACGACCGCATGGACTACGCCGCCGCGCTCAAGAAGAACTACGAAGAGGGCCCGCCCGCCGACTGGAAGGACCGCTTCGTCAGCACCTACGCCAGTTGCCACCCGTGGGAGGACTGGGCCGAGACCTGGGCCCATTACCTGCACATGGTGGACACGGTGGACACGGCGCTGTCCTTCGGCATTGACGCCGACGACGTGGAGATCGAGGCCGTGCCCTGGACCAGGGAAGCCCTGTGGCGGCCGGACGACGCCGACGCCGAGGCCTTCCTGGGCTTCATCAACGCCTGGACCGAGCTGACCGCCGTGCTCAACGAGATGGCGCGCAGCATGGGACAGGCGGACTTCTACCCCTTCGTCCTGCCCAAGCCGGCCGTGGCCAAGCTGCAGCTCATCCATGCCATCGTCCGCGGCACGGGAGCGCAGGTCGAGCCGCCGGCCGCGCCCAAGGCGGCGCCCAGCTCCACGGCCGAGGAGGAGCCGGCCGAGCCCGTGGCTTGAACAAGCCGCAGGCGGCCCCGCGCATGGCGCCGGGGCCGGCCGATTCACGCAGTCACACCGGGGCGCTCAAACCGCCGGCCCGTTGGGCCCGCTCTTGGTACGCACCACCAGCTCCAGGCCCAGCAGGTCGATGACGTCCAGCACCTTCTGCAACTGCAGCGTGGGCTTGCCGCCCTCCAGCTCCACGATGAAGCGGTTGCCCGTGCGGCCGCGGTCGGCGATGTCGAGCTGGCGCAGCGACAGCCGCTTGCGCTGCGCGCGCGCCAGCGCGCCCAGCGCCACCGAGGACCGCACCACGGCTTCGCTCTTGTCTTCTTCCGAAACGGCCGGATGGATGTCGTTCTGGTTCAATGCCGTTACCTCCTTGTAACGGATTGTTCCATTGCCGCGGCGCAAGTGGGCACTGCCGGGCCCCTGGGAAGCTGCACAGGGTGTGTCGAAATACCGGGCGCGGCGCTTGCCGAACGGGGTGCCGCCGCATTGAGCGCCTTCCAGGAGCCCCCCGATGAACGACTTCCCCGACGCCGTCCCCTCGTCCCGCCCGTTTGCCATCGTCACCGGCGCGTCCTCCGGCATAGGGCTGGAGCTGGCGCGCTGTTGCGCGCAGCGCGGCTGGGACCTGCTCATCGCCGCCGACGAGGCGGCCATCCACGACGCCGCCCAGCAGCTGCGCGCCCTGGGCACGCAGGTGCAGGCCGTGCAGGCCGACCTGGCAACGCCCCGGGGCGTGGAGCAGCTCTGGGACGCCGCCGGCGGCCGCGTGGTGGACGCGCTGCTGGCCAACGCCGGGCGCGGCCTGGGCCGCGGCTTCCTGGACCAGGACTTCGGCGCCGAGCGCCATGTCCTGGACACCAACCTCACCGGCACGCTGGCGCTGCTGCACAAGGCCGGGCGCCAGATGCGCGAGCGCCGCAGCGGCCGCATCCTCATCACCGGCTCCATTGCCGGCTACATGCCCGGCACCTACCAGGCCGTCTACAACGGCAGCAAGGCCTTCCTGGACTCCTTCGCCTACGCGCTGCGCGAGGAGCTCAAGGACAGCGGCGTGAGCGTCACCTGCCTCATGCCCGGGCCGACCGAGACGAAGTTCTTCGAACGCGCCGACCTGATGGACACCCGGGTGGGCACCATGAAGAAGGACGACGCGGCCATGGTCGCCCGCCAGGGTTTCGAGGCCATGCTCGCGGGCAAGCCGGCCGTGGTCACGGGGCTGAAGAACAAGCTGCAGGTGGCCGCCTCGCACGTGGTGCCGGACACGGCGCTGGCCCGCGCCCATGCGAAGCAGGCCGCGCCGGGCACGGCGCAGACGCCGGCACAAAAGTCCGCCAAGGCCGTGGCCGGCGCGTTGGGCGGGCTGGCGCTGCTGAGCGCCTGGTGGCTGCTGCGCGGCCCCTCGGCACGGCGCGGACAGGTGACGGTGTGAGCGGCTGAGCGGGCCGCGCGCACCGGGCGACAGGGCCGCGGCCCAGCGTAATGCCGCCTTTCGGCCTTGCACCGCCCTGGCCACTGTCCCTGGCCTTCTGCCCCGCCCAGGCCAAGCGACCATGGGCCACATTTAGATGTAAACTATTGTTTCTTTCCTGTTTTGTCCCCCATGCACGCGCAGCGCAGTGCAATTTCGCAAGCCTGCTCAAAATATTTTCTGAAATAAGAAATTTCCCGCAGGGCGGGCAAATCTCAATACGGGCGTCAGCTTCAACAAGGCAACCCTGACACAAGAGCAACGGGAAAGTTGTCCGGCCTGGTTGAATATCGCGATATTCCGCCACTAAATAAACAGTTATGAAAATCCGAGGGGGATCATGAAAAACAATGAATCGATATTGGGCCATGCCCAGCGCGGCATGCGCCGTGGGTGGTTGCTGGCCTTGCCTTTGAGCCTATCCATTGGGCTGGGCGCTTGCGGTGGCGGTGGCGATGGCAGCAACAGCACGGTGCTCACGGTGGAAACGCCTGCCACCGTGCGCTCCAGCGCCTACGAGGGCGAAATGGTGGACGGCGTGTCGTTCTTCATCAAGGCCACCAGCCATCCCGAAGCGCTGCAGGGCAAAACCCTGTACCTGATCGCTGAAATCCCTGACGCGGGCCTGTTCCAGCCGCAGCCCCTCGTGTCCATCGACACCAGCGGCACGTCAGGCAGCGTGCAGCTCGTTGGCCTCGACGCACCTGACGGCGCCCGCACTTACAGCGGCAACATCACCATTCATGCCTGCCTGGACCCGCAGTGCAATTCGCCGCTGACAGTCGTCAACAGCCGCATCCCCTATGAAATCCGGGTTCTCAAGGGACTTTCTCTGGGCACCGAGGAAATTACGCTGGCCGCTGATTTCGGAACCATGCCAACACCCGCCGGGGTATCGGTCCAATTGCCGGACGACGTCGCATCCTGGGATATATCCCCGACTTACAACGCGGATTTCAGGGTATTCAAGGTGACGCGCGACACCACGGGCGCCACCCCGCGCATCGGCATTTCCGCAAACACACTGGCCTTGCCCGATACCAGCATGGACGAATTCGTCACCGTCACGGCCACGACCGCGCGCGGCGCGACGCTCAGGCGCAGCCTGCACATGGTGCAGGCCACGGGCGCTGTCCATGGGAGGGCATGGGCGTTCCAGCGCCCTGAGGTCACGTTCGAGATGCCATCCAGCGGCCCCGGCACGTCCGAGACCATCAGCGCCGACGCCCTCTTCCCCGGTGGGGACAGCGACCGTTTCCGCTTCGTCGGCGTGAGCTACGAGTGGCCGGCCGCGGCGCAGAACGACCCTCGTCGTGACGCTTGGCTCCGCTACGACCAGCCTTCTGAATCCAGCACCGGGACCCAGCCCAGCCAGCAATACGGCATCAATCTCAGCGCCGACCGCTGCTACAACGACGTGTGCCTGCCCGCGGGCACCTATCGGGCCGTGATGCACTACACCTACAGCCCCGCCGGGGGTGGCGTGCAAAACGTCGATTACACCGTCACGCTCAAGCTGCTGCCCTGAGTGCTGCAACCGCGCCACGGCCAGAGCCTGCGGCGCCGTGACGGGCCGCAGGCTCGGTCCGGCCCGCTTCAGGCCGTGGCCGCCGCGTCCTGCGCCACCACCACGCGGTTGCGGCCCTCGTCCTTGGCCTGGTAGAGGGCGCGGTCGGCGCGGCCCAGCAGCGGCGTGGTCTCGCGCTCGGTTGGGCCGAAGGCGGCCACGCCGATGCTCACGGTCACGTTCAGCGGCCCCGCCGCGGTGGACACGTCCTGCCCCGCCACCGCGTGGCGCAGCGTCTCCGCCAGCACGGCCGCCCCTTCCCGCGTGGTGTCGGGCAACAGCACCGCGAACTCCTCGCCCCCCAGCCGGCCCATGCGATCGGTGCGGCGCAGCCGCTCGCGCGCGACCGCGCACACCTGCGCCAGCACGACGTCGCCCGCGGCATGGCCGTGGCGGTCGTTGATGAGCTTGAAGTGGTCCAGGTCCAGCATCAGCACGGCACCCACGCGGCGGTGGCGCTGGTAGCGCACCAGCTCCTCTTCCAGCGCCTCCAGGAAGGCGCGGCGGTTGAGCACGCCGGTGAGGGCGTCGGTGGTGGCCAGGCGCCTGAGCTCCAGCTCCCGCGCCTTGCGCTCGCTGATGTCCTCCAGCACGGCAATGAAGTGGCGCACGCTGCCGTGCTCGTCGGCCAGCGGCGTGATGGTCTGCGAGACGTGGTAGGGCGTGCCGTCGGGGCGGCAGTTGCTCATCTCGCCACGCCAGACCTCGCCGGCCAGGATGGTGCGCCACATGAGCGCGTAGATTTCCGGGCGCTGGTCGCCGGAGCTCAGCAGGTCCTGCGGGCGCCGCCCAACCAGCTCCTGCAGGCTGTAGCCGCTCAGGCGGCTGAAGGCCGGGTTGGCCCATTCGATGACGGCACGGCTGTCGGTGATCATCACCGCGTTGTCGGCCGCATCCAGCGCAGCGCCCAACAGCCGCAACTGCGACTCGGCGCGCTTGCGCTCGGTGATGTCCTGGAACAAGCCCACGAAGTGCAGCGGCCGCCCTTCGGCGTCGCGGTCCACGTGGATGGTCAGCCACTGCGTGTAGCACTCGCCGGACTTGCGCCGGTTGATGATCTCGCCGGCCCAACTGCCCTGCTCCAGCAGTTGCGTCCACATCGCGCGGTAGAAGGGCGTGTCGTGCTGCCCCGAGGCCAGCAGCGAGGGCGTGCGGCCCAGCACCTCGTCGGCGCCATAGCCGGTGATGCGGCTGAAGGCCGGGTTGACCGAGACGATGCGGTTGTGCGCGTCGGTGATGACGATGGCCTCGGCGTTGATGGCAAAGACGCGGCTGTTCAGGCGCAGCGCCTCGGCGCTGCGGCGCTGGGCCGTGACGTCCATCTGCAGCAGCAGCGCGCAGCGCCGGCCGTCGCGCTGCAGCGGCCGCACCAGCACGCGATACCAGCGCGGCCCGGCCGAGGCGCTGCCGTGGAAGCTGCCCTGGTAGTCGTCGGCCTGCCCCGCGAGCACGGCGGCGATGCCCTGGCCCAGCGTGGGCGCGTCGGGGTCGTCGCCCTGGTAGAGCGCGCCCAGCGCCTCGTAGTGCGGGCCGGCCAGCAGCGCCGCGGGCAGCGCGGCGTCGCGCGCCATGTCGCGCCAGGCCTGGTTGATCTGCAGCGCGCGCCCGTTGGGCGCGAACAGCAGCACGGCTGCCGGCAGCGCGTCCAGCAGCCGCGCCTGCTGCTCCACCTGCTCGGCCTGCACGCGCATGCGCCGCAGCGTGGCGCGGCGAAACATGCCGTAGCCCCCCAGCAGCGCCAGCGCCGCCAGCCCGATGAGCGGCGTGACGATCCAGGCCTGGCGGCGCACCTCGGCGCGCGCGCCGGCCAGCGCCGCGGCCTCGTCCACGCGCGCCACCACGGCAAAGGGGCGCGCGTGGTCGCTGCGGTAGGCGGTGATCCACGTCCCCTGCTCGCCCATGGGCTGCAGCAGCGTGCCGATGTCGGCGCCGTCCTGCCAGCGCCGCACCAGCGCCTGGTTGGCCCGGCGCCAGGCCGCCGGGTCGGCGTCGCGCGTGCTCAGCAGCAGCGCGCCGTCCCAGCGCAGCAGGTCCACGGCCCAGGCGGTGTCGGACTCGCGCGCCATGAGGCGGTTGAGAAAGAAGTCCACGTTGAGCGTGGCCACCACGCCCGGGCCGGCCGCGCCGCCGCCCATCAGCACGGGCACGAAGCCCAGGTCCACCGCCGCGTCGCCGCCGGCGAGCACGCCGTCGACCAGGTCGCGCCCAACGTGCGCCCTGCCCACGCGCAGCAGCGGCTCGCCGCCATCGGCATCGGGCAGGAAGCCGCGCAGGTCCACCTTCACGCCCAGGTTGGCCGGGTTGGAGCTCAGCACCACCAGGCCCTGGCGGTCCAGCAGCGACAGCGAGCGCAGGTGCGGGGCGTTGTGCAGCACCTCGCGCAGGCGCTGCGCGCGCGCCTCGTCGCTGGCGTCCTGCGCCGCGGCCTGCAGCAGCCCGCGCAGCGACAGCTCCACGGCCGACAGCGTCTGGCCAAAGAGATGGGCGTTGTGCCGCGTCTCGGCCACCGCCAGCCGCCGCTGCGCCTGGACCTGCTCGTCGGCCAGGCGCTGCCCGTGGTAGAGCAGCCCGCCCAGGGCCAGCGCCACGGTCAGCGCCACCGCGGCCACGGTGCTCCAGTCGGCCCGGCGGCTCCAGGTCACGCGCACGCCGGCCTCCGGCGGCATGGCGCCGTGCACGGGCGGCGAAGCGGTCCCATGCGGCTCACTGCGTGATGACGATGGGGTCCAGCCCGTGGCGGCGCGCCGCGGCCAGCAGCCGCCCGTCGCGCTTGATGCGGGCCACGAAGCCGTCCAGCGCCTGCAGCCAGCGCTCGTCCCCGGGCGCCACGGCCCAGGCGTAGGGCGTGACGTGGTAGGTGCTGGTGGGGGCCACCAGCCGCGCCCAGTCGGCGCTGTCGAGCATGCGGCGGCTGTAGGGGAAGTCGGTCATGAACACGTCGGCGCGCCCGGACTCCACCTCCTGCTCGCGCGCGTGCGGCGTGTCCAGCACCGCCAGTTGCGCCTGGCGCAGCTTCTCGCGCATCACCGGCTCGTGCAGCGTGCCGCGCGCCACGGCCACGACCACGCCGGGGCGGTCGATGTCGTCCCAGGTGCGGATGCGGCGGTTGCTGCGCGTGGTGATGGCGTAGATGTCGCTGGCCAGGTGCGGCGCCGTGAAGCGCAGCTTTTCCTGGCGCAGCGGCGTCACGCCGATGGCGAACATGGCCACGTCGCAGCGGTCGGCGAGCAGGTCCTCCACGAGCCGCGCGAAGCTGCTGTCCACGAACTGCACGGCCAGCCCCAAGTCCTTGCCCAGCTCCTGGGCCAGGTCCACGTCCAGGCCCACGAGCTGGCGCGTGACCGGATGGCGGTAGGAGATGCCGTAGTAGTCAGGCCAGACGCACACGCGCACCTGGCCGGCCTGGCGCAATCGCTCCAGGCGGGAAGGCGGCTCGGCGGCCAGGGTGGCGCTGGACAGGGCCAGCGCCGCGGCGGCCACCAGCAGGCGGCGCGGCAAGCGGAAACGGGAAACAGACATCCGGAGCGCGGTGGCAAACGTGAGCGGGCGCCAGTGTGGCGGGCCGCCACCGCATTTCCCCGGCGCCGGCCGGTGGATTTTTTGCAGTTGCGCAATGTTTTGCCGCTTTTCCGCAGTAGCGCGCGGCCGGCGCCGCCCACCCGGCCCGGCGCCCACCGCGCACGCGCCGGACGCCTCGGCCGGCTACGCCGGCTCGCCCAGGCTCACGCCGATCTCGCGGGCGCAGCGCAGCAGCGGGTGCTCGGCCGGGATGCAGCGCCGCCCCGCGGCCACCGCCTGCAGCGCCACGCTGGTGAGCTCGCCGCCTTGCAGCGTGACCATGCGGCCGAACTCGCCGCGCCACACCAGGTTGGCCACCTCGTTGCCGTAGCGCGTGGCCAGCACGCGGTCGAAGGCCGTGGGCGCGCCGCCGCGCTGCACGTGCCCCAGCACGGTGGCGCGCACTTCGCTGTCCAGCAGCGGCTGCAATTGCGCGGCCAGCACATGGGCCACGCCGCCCAGGCGCACGGGCTCGTCGCGGCCCGGCAGCACTTCCTGCACCACCACGCCGGCATCGCGCGCGTGGGCGCCTTCGGCCACGCAGATCACGGTGAAGCGCTGGCGCGACTCGCGCTCGCGGCACACGGCGGCCACGGCCTGCACGTCATACGCGATCTCCGGCAGCAGGATCACGTCGGCCGCGCCGGCGATGCCGGCCTCCAGCGCGATCCAGCCCGCGTCGCGGCCCATGGTCTCCAGGATCATCACCCGCCCATGCGCCTGCCCCGTGGTCTGCAAGCGCTCCAGCGCCTCGGTGGCCACGGCCACCGCCGTGTCGAAGCCGAAGCTGCGCTCGCAGCCCACGATGTCGTTGTCTATGGTCTTGGGCACACCCACCACGGCCAGGCCGCGCGCGGCCAGCGCCTGCGCGATGGCCATGGTGCCGTCGCCGCCGATGGCCACCACGGCGTCCAGCCCCAGGGCCTGCGCGCTTTCGAGCACGCGCTGCGCGCCCGCTTCGCCCTCCATGAGCGGGTTGCGGCGGTTGCTGGTGCCCAGCACGGTGCCGCCGAGATGGATGAGGCCGCTGACGGCGCGCCAGTCGAGCTGGCGCACGCGGCCCTCCTGCAGCCCGGCAAAGCCGTCCTCTATGCCCACCACCTGCGCCGAACAGTGGCGGATGAGCGACTTGGTGACGGCGCGGATCACCGCGTTGAGCCCCGGCCCGTCGCCGCCCCCGGTCAAAACGCCTACTCGCATGCGCTCGCTCCCTCGAAGTCAAAGCCCGCAAGTGTGCCGGCACATTGCGCACCCGCTGCGGTGCGGGCCAGGCCAAGGGCAGCAGCGCCGGGCCGCGTCGGCGCCGGCAACGCACGTCAGGACGTCCGGCGCCGCTGCACGCGCACGCCGTCGCGCACGGCGGCGGCGGGATAGAGCACCACGTCCTGGCCGGGTTGCAGGCCGCTGCGTATCCAGGCGCGGCTGCCGTTGCGCGCGGCCACGTCCACGGGCTGCAGCCGGGCGCGGCCGCCGTCGACCCGGTACACGGCCATGACGCCTTCGTCCTCCACCGGAAACACGGCGCCCACGGGCACCTGCAGCGCCGAGGCCACCGATTGCGTGACGATGCGCACGCCCACGCGGTAGCCGTCGCCCAGGGCGCGCCAGGCCGCGGGGTCGCTCTCGATGTCCATGAGCACGCGCACGCGCTGCTCCTCCACGCCCAGGGCCGAGACCTTGGTGAAGGCCGCGGGCTCCACCAGCCGCACGCGGCCCTGGAGCACCCCGGGGCCGCCCCAGCGCTCCAGCAGCACGCGGCTGCCCGGGGCGGCCTGCAGCGCGTCGGTGGTCAGCAGCTCGGCCACGACTTCCATGCGCGCGGTGTCGCCCAGCTCCAGCAGCGGCGCTCCTGCGGCCACCGTGGCCTCGCTCGCCTGCGCCACGCGCAGCACGCGGCCGGCCACCGGCGCGCGCAGGACGAAGGTGCGCCCGCCCGCCGCCGGCCCCCGCTGCACCGCCGACAGCGCCGCGCGGGCCTGCTCCACGTCGTGCGCGGCCACCTCGCTGTCCAGCCGCGCGGCCTGCACGTCCTGGTGCGCCGCCTGCAGCGCCAGCCGGCCGTTGTCGAACCTGGACAGCGAGACGAAGCCCTGGCGGACGA
>NZ_JAXOJX010000076.1:0-29815 GCF_034427735.1 Azohydromonas lata | reverse complement strand
AGGGCCAGCACGGCGGCCATGGCGCCCAGCAGCGGCAGCGCGAAGGCGTAGTACAGGCTGGAAGCCGTCCAGCCGCCGTCCAGCAGCATGCCGGCCATCAGCGGTGCCAGGATGGCGCCCAAGCGGCCCACCGCGATGGCGTAGCCCAGCGCCGTGGTGCGCACCGCCGCCGGGTACACCGCGGGCGCCGCCGCATACAGCCCGGCCATGGAGGCGAACACGAAGATGCCTATGCCGAACGCCGCCGCGAAGGCCAGCGCCAGCGCGCCGGTGACGGCCCCGAAGGCCACCATGCTGGCCGCGCCCAGGGCCATGCTGCCGGCGATGAGCCCGCGCAGCGGCAGCCGCATCGCCAGCGCGCCGAAGAGGCTGCCCCCCAGCATGCCGCCCACGTTGAGCAGCACGCCGCCGGTGATGCCCTGCTGCGCCGACAGCCCCGCGGCCACCAGCAGCTTGGGCGTCCAGCTCAGCGCGAAATAGAAGCTGAACATCAGCAGGAAGAAGGCGGCCCACAGCGCCAGCGTGGAGCGCGCCATGCCGCCGGTGAACAGCGCCGTGAGCTTGCCGCCGCCGCCCTGGGCCGCGCGCGCCGCGGGCAGTGCCGCCAGTGGCGCCTGGCCCATGCGCTGCAGCAGCCGGTTCAGCCGCTGCAGCGCGCCGGCCGGGCGCCTGGCGATGAGGAAGTCCAGCGACTCCGGCAGCCGCCACAGCACCACGGGAATCATGGCCGCCGTGACCACGCCGCCGAACACGAACACCGAGCGCCAGCCGTCATGCGCCAGCAGCCACGCGGCGATGCTGCCGCCCACGGTGGCGCCCAAGGGGTAGCCGGCGGACTGCAACGCGATGCAGGTGTTGCGCCACTTGGCCGAGGTGAACTCGCCCGTGATGACGGTGACGCTGGCCAGCATGCCGCCTATGCCCAGCCCGGTGAGGGCGCGCGCCGCGCCCAGCTCCAGCGTGCTGCGCGTGAGGGCCGACAGCAGCATGCCGCCGCTCACCAGCACCAGGCACAGCAGGATGACGGGCTGCCGCCCCCAGCGGTCGGCCAGCGGCGCCAGCAGCAGCGAGCCCGCGGCCATGCCGAACAGGCCCGCGCTGAACAGCACGCCCAACTGCGCGCCGTTGAGATGCCATTCGGCCGAGACGCTGGCGGCCGTGAAGGCCATCACCAGCACGTCAAAGCCGTCCAGCGCGTTGAGCAGGACGCAGATCGCCACGGCGATGCACTGGAAGCGGCTCATGGCGCCCTGGTCCAGCGCCTGTTGAATGTCGCGGGGCATGGGAGGCTCCTCGCAGTTGAAAGGAAAGCGGTTTGAAAAGCGCCCGCGCAGGGCTGCGCCCGCCGCGTCCTGCAAGCGGACGCGGCATGGGGCCTTGCTCGGTGATGGGCGTGTGAAGGCCGCCGCGGCGCGCGGGCCGCGGCGGGGGCGTCAGCCCGCGTCCGGCTGCGCCGCGGGCGCGGCGCGCTGGAAAGCGTCGAGCTCGCCGCAGGCGGCGTCCACGGCGCGTATCAGCGGATAGGGCGTGAGATCCACCTTGAAGCGGCGGGCGCTTTCCACCTGGGGCACCAGGTAGACGTCGGCCAGCGTGGGCGCGTGGCCGAAGCAGAAGTCGCCGCGCGCCGGGTCGGCCGCCAGCAGGGCTTCGATCGCATCGAAGCCGGCCGTGATCCAGGTCGCGCACCAGGCGTTGATGGCGGCCTCGTCGGCGCCGAAGGTGTGGCGCAGCGCCTCCAGGATGCGGCGGTTGTTGATGGGGTGCACGTCGCAGCCCACGATGGCCGCCAGCGCGCGCACGCGGGCGCGGCTTGGCGCATCGCGCGGCAGCAGCGGCGGCTCGGGGTGCGTCTCCTCCAGCCACTCGATGATGGCCGGCGACTGGATGAGCACGCTGCCGTCGTCCTGCTGCAGCGCCGGCACCAGCCCCTGCGGGTTGAGCGCCTTGAAGGCCGGCTGCGTGTGTGCCTCGGTGCGCAGGTCCACCGGCACCTGCTCCACCGCCAGCCCTTTCAGGTTGAGCGCGATGCGCAGCCGGTGCGAGGTGCCGCTGCGAAAAAAGCCGTAGAGCTTCATGGTCGTGCGCTGCGCGTCACTCGGCCGGGCCGACGTTGAGCGCCACTTCGCCCACGCCCTGCACGTGCCCCGTGATGCGGTCGCCCGGCACCACCGCGCCCACGCCCTCGGGCGTGCCCGTGTAGATCAGGTCGCCGGGCTGCAGGTGATAGAAGAGGGAGAGGTCGGCGATGAGCTCGCGGATGTTCCAGATGAGCTTGTTGACGTCGGATTGCTGCTGGGTCTGGCCGTTGACCGCCAGCGCGATCTCGCCTTGCTCGATCACCACGCCCGGCATGGGCACGACCTCGCTGCAGACGGAGGAGAACTCCACGTCCTTGCCCAGGTCCCAGGGGCGGCCCTTGTCGCGCGCGACGAGCTGCAGGTCGCGCCGCGTCATGTCCAGGCCGCAGGCGTAGCCGTAGATGATGTCGTGCGCATCTTCCGCCTTCACGCGGAAGCCCGGCTTGCCGATGGCGACGACCAGCTCCATTTCGAAGTGGTAGTTCTTCGTTTCGCTGGGGTAGGGCGTGGTGGCGCCGGACGCCACCAGCGTCTGCGGCGCCTTGGTGAAGTAGAAGGGGCGCTCCACCGACTTGTCCACCGGGCGGCCCATCTCGACGGCATGCGCGTGGTAGTTGCGGCCGACGAAGAACAGGCGGTTCACCGGCAGGCGCTCGCCCTGGCCGCGCACGGGCAGCGAGGGCGTGGCGGGCGGGGTCCAGAGGTATTGGGCGGTTTGGGTGTCGTTCATGGCGGTCTTTCGTGTGTGGGAGCTTGCGAGGTGGGTGGCGTGGGAGGCGGCTCAGTCCCGGTTCTCGAACACGCCCAGCTTCTGGTGCAGCGGCGTCTCGTCGGCGATGAAGATGAAGGCCGGCGCGCTGGCCGAGGTGTTCGCCAGGCTCACTTCGCTGTAGCCCGGGGCGCAGCAGGTGTCGGCTTCGGCGAGGGTGAAGCTTTCGCCTTCGATGCGGGCCTGGGCCGCGCCTTCGATGAGGTGGAACACGCAGGCCGGCGAGCGCACGGGCAGCCGCAGCGTCTGCCCGGGGCGCAGCATGAGGGCGTAGAAGCCCAGGATGTTCTGCGCGGCGGCGCCGGTCTCGGGATTCACGTAGCCCACCTGCACGGCTTGGAGCTCCGGCTGGTCGGCGGCCAGGGACTGCAGCGCAGCGCGCGTCTCGGTCCAGGGGTAGCGCAGCAGGGGGTAGGCCTGGGCCGAGCGCTGGAACACCGGCATGGGCACCACGCCGCCGCGCAGCCAGGCGCGCTCGCCGTGGCCGGGTTTCACGCTCTGGCGCGGGCCGTCCACGTGGTAGGACGCCTCCATGTAATGGACCAGCGGCAGATCCAGCACGTCCAGCCACACCACGGGCTCGGTGCCGTCGTGGCCGTGGTCGTGCCACAGGCCGGTGGGGGTGAGGATCAGGTCGCCGCGCTGCATGGGGCACTTCTCGCCGTCCACGTTGGTCCAGGCGCCTTCGCCTTCGACGACCATGCGCACCGCGTTGGGCGTGTGGCGGTGCGACGGCGCCCATTCGCCCGGCAGCAGCAACTGCATGCCGAGGTACATGGCGGCGCTGGCCTGCATCTTCTCCAGCCCGTGGCCGGGGTTGGCCAGCACCAGCACGCGGCGCTCGGCCTTCTCCATGGGCGTGAGCTCGCCGGCCTGCAGCAGCAGCGGGCGCAGCGCCTGGTAGGGCCAGTGCGTGGGCCGGGTGTTGGGCCTGGGCTTGCCCGGGGGCAGCACGGCGCGCAGGCTGGGCCACAGCGGCACCAGGTTCTGCGCCCGCAGCGCCTGCACGTAATCCGGGGGCAGGTCTTCGAGGCGGCCGAGTTCGTTCATGGCGGGGTCGTCCTTGTGGGGCTTGTGGTGCTTGTGGCGTGCGCGGTGCTCGTGTCGTTGCGGCTCACTGCGGGGCCAGGCAGTTGTCCACGTTCCAGCCGTACAGCCATTCCATGGCGTCGTAGAAGCGCTCCGGCGTGCGGCCGCGCCAGAGATCGTTGCGCACCAGGCGCTCCACGCCCTTGGCGTGGTAGATGCGCCCCATCTCGCGCGACGACAGGACGATGCGCGCCGTGCGCGCCACGCGGGAGCGCTGGTAGAAGTCGAAAGCCTTGGCGATGTCGTTGCCGTGCACGCGCAGCGCCTCGCCCAGCGTCACGGCATCTTCCATGGCCATGCAGGCGCCCTGGGCCATGTACTGCGTGGTGGGGTGTGCAGCGTCGCCCAGCAGCGTGACGCGGCCGTAGGTCCACTGGCCTATGGGCTCGCGGTCGGCGGTGGCCCAGCGCTTCCAGCTCTTGGGCAGGTCGATGAGCTGCCGCGCCTTCGGGCAGATGCCCTGGAAGTAGCTCTGCACCTCCTCCTTGCTGCCTTCGCGCACGCCCCACTCCTCCTGCTCGCGGCTGTGGAAGGTGACGACCACGTTGTATTGCTCGCCGCCGCGCAGCGGGTAGTGCACCAGGTGGCAGTTGGGGCCGACCCAGATGCTGGCGGCGTTCCACTGCAGGTCGGCCGGGAAATCCTTCTTGTCCACGACGGCGCGGTAGACCACGTGGCCGGTGACGCGCGCCGCATCGCCCACGAACTGCTGGCGCACCACCGACTTCACGCCGTCGCCACCGATGAGCGCGATGCCGCGGTGGCGCACGCCGTTCTGGTCCACGGCGGTGACGCCCGCCTCGTCCTGCTCCACGTGCTCGATGCGCGTGGAGGTGAGGCACTCCACCCGGCCGCTGGCCTGCGCGCCTTCCAGCAGCGACAGGTGCACGTCCGCCCTGTGGATCACGGCGTAGGGGTTGCCGAAGCGCTTTCTGAAGGCCTCGCCCGTGGGGATGAGGCCGACCTGGTACTCGTCCAGGGCGTCGTGCATGACCATGTAGTCGGTGTAGACGGCGCGGCTGCGCGCCTTCTCGCCAATGCCCAGCGCGTCGAAGGCGTGAAACGCATTGGGGCCCAACTGGATGCCCGCGCCGATTTCGCCCATCTCCGGCGCCTGCTCCATCACCTTCACCTTGAAGCCGCGGCGCACCAGCGCCAGCGCCGCCGCCAGCCCGCCGATGCCGCCGCCGGCCACCAGGATGGGAAGGTCCGTGTTCGTCGTGCCCATGCTTGTCTCCTGCTCAAGAACGCTGAAAGTCAGCACACTGAAGATTAGTGTAGATTTGATTAACCAAGATCAAATGCGGGCAAACCCTGAGGGGCTGGCGGGGTGCGGCGAGACCGGCGTGGGCGCTTGGCCGCGTTCAGCGGCGCAGCGCCTGGACGGCCCTCAACGTCCGTCCGGCATTTCGCGCGGCGCGCGGCTGAGCTCGTTGTTGGCTTCCACCAGCGTGCGCAGCATGCGCAGGAACAGCGGCCGTTCCTCCGCGGGCAGCGGGGCCAGGATGCGCTCCTGCACCTGGGCCACGCCGGGCTGCACCTCGTCCAGCAGCGCACGGCCGGCAGCCGTGGTGGCCAGCAGGCGCACGCGGCGGTCCTGCGGCGACTGCTTGCGCACGATCAGGCCCTGGCGCTCCAGGCGGTCCACCACCCCGCCGGTGGTGGAGGTGTCGAAGCCGATGGCGCGCGCCAGCGCGCCCTGCTCGATGTCGGGCATGCGCGCCGCGGCATTGAGCGCCGCGTACTGCACGGGGGTGAGGTTCCAGTCCTTGAGCTCGTCCATGAACAGCGCCACGGCGATCTGCTGCAGGCGGCGGATGTAGTGGCCGGGCAGGTCGTCCAGCGAGGGCAGGGAGGTGGTCGGCAGGTCGGTGGTCATGACATCGATGGGCGTAAACCCGCAATGATCCAGGTCAAGAATTGACCTATGCTGAAATTAAGCATGCTGATGATAGGCGTGCGGACAAAAACGGCATGGGTGGATTCCCGCCAGCCGCATTTCTGAATTCTGGAGACACACAGCATGCAGTCCATTGCCCACTCGTCCACGCGACGCCATGTTCTAGCGCTGGCCGCCGTTGCCGCTGTTTTGGGCAGCGGCGCGGTGCAGGCCCAGCCCGCCGGGTATCCCGCCAAGCCGGTGACCATCTTCACCGCCTTTGCGCCGGGCAGCGGACCGGACGCGGTGCTGCGCATCGTGGGCGAGAAGCTGGGCAAGGCCTGGAACCAGCGCGTGCTGGTGGAAAACCGGCCGGGCGGCGGCGGCTTCATCGCCATCGACGCGGTCAAGGGCAAGCCGGCCGACGGCTACACGCTGCTGCAACTGGACAGCGAGCACCTGGCCGCCCTGCCGCATCTCTACAAATCGCGCGGCTTCGAGACGCTCAAGACCTTCGAGCCCGTGGCCATCCTGTTCCGCACGCCTTTCATGCTGGCCGTGGCCGCCGATTCCAAGTGGAAGACCGTGGCCGACGTGGTGGCCGCCGCCAAGGCCGAGCCGGGCAAGGTGACCTATGGCTCCTGGGGCGTGGGCAGCCCGGGCCACTTGGGCGGCGAGGAGTTGCAGATGCGCACCGGCACGGAGATGCAGCACGTGCCTTACCGCGAGGTGTCGCAGCTCTTCACGTCGGTGGGCGCGGGCGACGTGTCGTGGAGCTTCGGCTCCATCCCGTCCAGCCAGGGCGCTTTCAAGGCCGGCAAGATCCGCTACCTGGCGGTGGCCGCGCCCAAGCGCCTGGCGCAAATGCCGGAGGTGCCGACCATGGCCGAGGCCGGCGGCCCGGCGCTGGACGTGAATTCCTTCGTCGTGCTGGTGGCGCCGCGCGGATTGCCCGCCGCCGTGCGCGACAAAATCCACGCCGACGTGGCCAAGGCCGTGGCCGACGCCGACGTGCAGTCCCGCTTCAATACCTTCGCCTTTGAAACGTTGAATTGGTCGCCGGAGGAAATCGGCCGCCAAGCGGCGGCCAAGTCGCGGATTTACGGCGAGCTGGCGCAGCGCAAGAACATCAGCCTGGAATGAGCCTGGTGGGCCGGTGCGATCCGCGCGCATCGGCCTGAAAGGCACCGATACGGTGCGCGCAACAGGCCTGCTGCCCATTGTTTGAGCACGCTAACCCATGCCCAGGGGGGACAGGGGCTTGGCGCCGTTCTCAAACGCTTGTTCACAGGCTTATCCACAGATCTTGGGGGAAACCCTTTGCCAGACCGTCCCTGGGGCACGCTGGCGGGGCGCCGGGGCCCGTTTGCCGCGCCCGGGCCACGTCAGCAAGTTCACATTTCGGCAACCAACATCATTATGGGGACGCCGAAAATCTGAAAATTGGGTTTTTGAGTGCCGAAGTAATTGGCGTCAATATACTGGCAGGAAATTTGACACAACGTATGTGTCGGCATGCCCTGTATTTTTCGCCGCAGCTTGGCTGCTTTATGACTGCAGTTGTTTATTCTGAGCCTGCGGCACTTCAATCGGCGCTGCTGGATCCTGTATTTCTGGCCTGCCTGTGCAGTGCGGCCGGTAACCCTGAGCTTGTCGCGGGGTTCAGGAATTTGGCCGGCCACCAGTTTGCACCGCACGACATGGCCGCGGGCACCGGCGCGGACGACGCGTCGGCCTCCCTGGCGGGCGACTTCATGCGCTTCGTCAACTTCGTGCACGGCACCATCTACATGCGCCTGGACCCCAAAGTGCGCCAGGACATGGGCGCGGCCCTCGCGCTGGCCAGACGGGCTTGTGAAGGCCTATTGTTGAATTGATCTGTTTCAAGGCGTGTTGCGGTAATTAACAGTCCGCTAACACAGCCTGCGATCGGCTGACGGAGAGTGTGGTCCAGCGTCGCGATACAAATTCATTTTTTCCACTCCAGAATTGATATATCGGGCTAGACCCTTTAGGGAATTGAATGGAGATGGCGGAACCGATGAGCGCAAGCCATTTGTTCCAGGAATTTGGTCGCAAGTTCTGGAGTTCCGATTTGAAGGATCAGCATGACTGGTCAAACCATACTCATCGTTGACAGCAACCCGGACGACCTGGCTTTCACGGCTCAGGTGCTGGGCCCCGAGCACCGTCTTGCATTTGCCTGGAGTGGCCGCAGCGTCATGGCGGCCGTGCGCAAGCACAAGCCGGCGCTGGTGTTGTTGGATCTGGATTTGCCGGACATGGACGGCTTTGCCGTAGCCCGCGAGATCAAGGCGGACCCGGAGACATCGGTGATTCCCGTGGTGTTCGTCGCGGCCAGGAACAGCGTGGGCGACGAGGCCGGAGCGTTCCGTGAGGTCCACGGCTGCCTGTTCAAGCCCATGGTGCCGGCCGAGCTGCTGGCTTGCGTTCGCAAGCAGGTGGCGCTGCACCAGCATGCCCGCACGGAGGCGGCCTACCGCGAGGCGCTGCTGATGCTGGGCAAGGCCAGCCATTTCCGTGACGACCGCGCGGGCCGGCATCCGCAGCGCATGGCCGCCTACGCGGCCGCGCTGGCCGAAGCCGCCGGTTGGGACAACGCGCAGATCAGGCTGCTGGAGCTGGCCGCTGCGCTGCACGACATTGGCGAATTGGGAGTGCCTGACTCCATCGTGCTCAAACCGCTGAAGCTGGATGCCGATGAGTGGGAAACCATGAAGACCCACTGCCGCCTCGGCCACGACATGCTCATCTGCCATGACGCGCCGGTGTTCAAGATGGCCGCGGCCGTCGCGCTGCATCACCACGAGAAGTGGGACGGCTCCGGCTACCCCGACCGGCTGTCCGGCACGGCCATCCCGGAGGCCGCGCGCATCGTGGCGGTGGCCGACGTCTTCGACGCCCTCACTATGAACCGCCCGTACCGGCAGGCTTGGCCCGTGGATGCGGCCATCGCCACGCTGAATTGCGCCGCCGGCACGCACCTGGAGCCGCGCCTGGTCAAGCTGTTCGAGGGCATCCTGCCGCGCATTCTCGAGATCAAGGCGGAGAAGGAAGCCGTGGCACGCAGCGAAGACCGCGCGGCTTGACGCATCAAGGGCCGTAACCCCTCCCACCATGAAACAAGTACTGATCGTTGATGACCAGGCGGACCTGCGCAAGCTGCTTCGCTGGTCCCTGGACGAGTTCGAAGATCGGCTTGAGCTGCACGAGGCCAGCAACGGCACCGCCGCGCTGGAGAAGGCCGAGGAGGTCAAGCCCGACCTGGTGCTGCTGGACGTGATGATGCCCGGCGAGCTCAATGGCTTGCAGGTGTGCCGGCGGCTGCGCGACATGCCCGTGCTGCAGGGCACCCGCGTCGTGCTGCTGTCGGCCCGCGCCCAGGCGACGGACATCCAGGAAGGCATGGCCGCGGGAGCCGATGCCTACATGGTCAAGCCCTTCAGCCCGCAACGCCTCATCGAAACGGTGCAGCGGCTGCTGCCCGACCTGTAAACCACCGAACCTTTCACAGATCCATGGGCTTTTTGCGCTCCCGTCTTGCCGGCACTTTCCTCACCTGCGCGTTCGCGGCCTACCTCCCCGCCGCGGGGGCGCAAACCTACATGTTCTCCCCGGTCAACCAGTACGGCATCAACGTGACGGCCGAGTACTGGAACCCGGTCATGGCCTACGTGTCCGAGAAGAGCGGCGTCAAGCTCCAGCTCAAGATTGGGCGCACTTCCGCGGACACCACCAGCTTTGTGCTGGCCAAGGAAGTCGACTTCGTCTTCACCAACCATCTTTTCAGTCCCGAGCGGGAAAAGCTGGGCTGGAAGGTTTTCGGCCGGCGCCAGACGCCGCCCGTGCATGGACAGATCGTGGTGGCGGAGGACTCGCCCATCACCGACTTGTCGCAGCTCGCCGGCAAGGACGTGTGCTTCCCCGGCCCCGAGGCCACGGTTTCCTACAAGTTCACCTATGCGCAACTGCTCGCGCGCAAGGTGGATGTGAACGTCGTGTTCGCCGGCAACACCGATGGCGCCTTCGTCCAGCTCTTCAGCGGCAAGGCCGCGGCGGCCGGCGTGAACTCCCAGTTGGTGGAGGGCTACGCGCGGCGCGAGAACAAGAAGTTCCGCGTGCTGTGGTCCTCCCCGCCGCTGCACGACCTGGCGCTCATGCACTCGGACCGCGTGCCCGACCGTGATGCCAAGGCCGTGGCCAAGGCTTTCCTGGGCATGCATGCCGACCCCAAGGGCCGCGCCATTCTTGAGCAGTCCTCGCGCCTGGCCGGCTTGACCGAGGTCGTGCGCTTCATCCCGTCCGACGGCAGCGAGTACGCGCCGTATCGCGACTTCTACCGGGCGGCTCCGGCCCAATTGCGCTGAGCGCCGGCAAGAGGTCTGCTCGGTGAAGCTGCTGCGGTGGTGGTTGCCCCGGTCGCTGGCTGGCCGCGTGTTCGGCCTGTACGCCATCGCGCTTGGGCTGTTCGTCGCGGGTGGCCTGTGGCTGTTTTTCCGCTACGAAGTCCTGGTGGATATCGAAGACAAGCAGTTGCGCGGCGAGTCGCTGGTGGGCGTGATCATGCCCACCATCGCCGACAGCGCCGTCATCGGCGACTACGACACCATACGGCACACGCTGGAGCGGGTGCTGCTGTATTCAGACTTCGCGCACGCCACCTTCATCGACATCACGGGCGGCACCATCAAGGCGGTGCGCAGCGACGCCCTCGACGCCCGTGCGCCCGCGGCGCTGCGCTCCTACATCGATTCCGCGCTCTACAACGTGAACCGGCCCATCGTCGTGGGCGGCCGCGACTACGGCGTGCTGCGCGTGAGCTTCGCGGCCGAGCACATCGCCGCCGAGCTTTGGTACGAGGCCCTGGCCGCGCTGGCCCTGGCCGCATTGGCGCTGGGCGGCGGGCTGGTGGCGTTCAGGATGGCGCTCAAGGGCTGGCTGGGCAACCTGGAGCACATCGAGTCCTTCGAAGCCGACATGCGGCTGGGCGTCATGAAGTCGCGCGCCGGGCTGGCCAAGGACGCGCCCATCGAGCTGCAGCGCACCTTCGAGGTGATCAACCGCGCCGCGGCCAACATGCAGATGCAGCGCGAGCAGGCCGCGGTCACGCTGGACGCCATTGCCGACAGCGTGTTCACGCTGGATGCGCAGGGGTGCGTCGTCCTGGCCAACCCGGCGGCCTGCAAGGCGCTGGCGCTGGCCGAGAGCAGCGTGCTGGGCCGGGCGGCGCATGAGCTGCTGCCGGGCATCTTTGCGGGCCAGGCGTCCTACGCGCCCTGGCGCGGCCGCCGTGGCGAGGTGATGGCCGCGGACGGCGGGCAGCGCGTGATGGACACCACGCTGTCGTCCATCACCGGGCCGGACGGCGCGCTCTATGGCCATGTGCTGGCCTGCCGCGACGTGTCCGAGCAGCACGCGCTGGACTTGCGGCTGCAGGAGCAGCTTCGCTCCCGCCAGGCCGCGCTCACGGCGCTGCGCGGCGTGCTCGAAGGGCTCATGACCCAGCCCCACGTGCGCGAGCACGCCAGCGGCGAGGACATAGAGGCCATCTCGCGCATGATCTCCGGGCTCGTGCAGCGGCTGCAGGAGCGCGGCGAGCAGCTCAAGGCCATCTTCACGCTCAGCCCGGACGGCTTCGTCTCCTTCGACCGCGACCGCCGCATCAACTTCGTCAGCCCGGCCTTCGTCCGGCTCACGGGCCTGGATGCCGAACAGGTGCTCGGCCAGGACGAGGCCTGCATCACGGCGCTGCTGGCGCAGCGCTGCCCGGCCGGCGCGCATGCCGTGCCGGACTTCGACACCCTGCGCCGCGCCGAAGCCGAGTCCCTGGACGGCGGGCGCCGCCGCCTGCTGCTGGACCTGGAGCGGCCCACCCGGCGCACGCTGGAAGTCACGCTGCGCAGCGGCAACGGCAGCATCGCGCAGGTGCTGCACCTGCGCGACGTGACGCACGAGACGGAGGTGGACCAGATGAAGAGCGAGTTCCTCTCCACGGCCGCTCATGAGCTGCGCACGCCCATGGCCAACATCTTCGGCTTCGTGGAGCTGATGATGCGCAGGCCGCTGTCGCCCGCGCGCCAGCAGGACGTGCTGCAGACCCTGCATCGGCAGGCCGGCTTGATGATCTCCATCGTCAACGAGCTGCTGGACCTGGCGCGCATCGAGGCCCGGCGCGGCAAGGACTTCGACATCGAGCGCCTGGACCTGTGCGAGCTCGCGCGTACGGTCATCCACGACTTCCAGCCGCCGCAGCAGCGCGCCGCGCCCGTGCTCGATCTGCCGGCGCTGCCCCTGCCCGTGCGCGTGGACCGCGGCAAGCTGTCGCAAGCGCTGGGCAACGTGCTGTCCAACGCCTACAAGTACTCGCCGCAGGGCGGCGACGTGCACGTCAGCGTGCGGTGCGAGCCGGCGGGCGTGGCCGGCGCCGCCGAGCAGCGCGTGGGCCTGGTCGTGGGCGACCAGGGCATGGGCATGACGGCCGAGCAGTTGGCGCGCGTGAGCGAGCGTTTCTATCGGGCCGATGCCTCCGGCAACATCCCCGGCACGGGCTTGGGCATGAGCATCGTCAAGGAAATCGTCGAGCTCCTGGGTGGTTCGCTGGAGCTGCAAAGCCAGCCGGGGCAGGGCACGCAGGTCACCTTGTGGCTGCCCCTGCCCCAGACAGGCATCTCGGATGCGCAGGAGGCCGCCGCCGTGCAATCCGTCGCAGCCGGCGCGCCCGCCGCCGTGCCCGCGGACGAGGGCGCCGTGGTCATGTTGCCCAGGGTCAACGCCCGCAGTGAACGGGAACCCAGTCCGGCCTAGGCCAACAACTGTGCGGCTTTGACAGTCACGCCACACGTTATCCCGCCGTTTACACAAAATTTCATAAATGACATTTGCGTCTCAGTGAGCAGCAAAACGGCCCACGGGCCAGGTTTTCCAGGCAGCACGGAAGCACATGGGGATGCAGCCGGTGCCCGCGCGGGCGCCAGCTTGAAGCAGGGATCAAATGGTGAGCAACATGTTGGGTGGCGGAAATTCAATGGGCAAGCAGACTTTGGTTGTAGATGACAACGAGCTGACCGGCCGCCTGGTGTGCGTGTTTCTCAAGCGCCTGGGCTGGCAGCCGCGGCTGGTGTCCACGGGGCAGCAGGCGCTGGACATCCTGGCGCAGGAGCCCATGGACATGGTTTTGCTCGACCTGCGCATGCCCGGCATGTCGGGTGAGCGCGTGTGCCGTTGCATACGCGACGACATGGGCCTGGTGCACCTGCCGGTGGTGGCCTTTACCGCGCACAGCATGCCCGAGGAAAAGGCGCGGCTGCTGTCCGCCGGCTTCGATGACGTGCTGATCAAGCCCATCTCCTTCCAGGACGTGCGGCGCCTGTGCGCAAGCAGGGGGAAGACGCCCGTGGCCGCCTGCGCATGAGCGTGCCCGCCCTCCAGCGCCGCGCCTGGGTCGTCCTGGACGAAGGCAACGCCATGCCCGCGGCCGCCACCTTGATGGAGGCCGGCTGGCAGGTGCCGCAGGTGCTGCAGGGCGTGCAAGCCTGCGCCGCCTTGCTGCGCGACGTGGTGGAATTGCCCGATGTGGTCGTGTGCGGGCTGCATTTCGAGGACGGCGACGGGCTGCAGCTCACGCGGCTGCTGGGCGCGCTGGCGCATCCGCCGGCCGTGTACTTCGCCACGCTGCAGCAGCGCGCCGTCATCAAGGCGGCCATCAGCCTGGCCGCGGCGTGCCGCGTGCGCGTGGCCGGCTATTGCGAAAGCCCGGACGACGTCGGCGTCATCGTGCGCGACCTGGCCAGCTACAGCAGCCCGCCGCCGGTCAAGGCCCGCACGCCGCTGCCCCAGCTCAGCCGCCAGGAGGCCAGCGACCTGCTGCGCCAGGGTCGGCTCGAAGGCTGGGTGCAGCCCAAGATGCGGCTGGCCACGTCGGAAGTGGTCGGCTTCGAATGCCTGATGCGTGCACGCGACGAGGCCGGTGGCCTGGTCACACCGGACCGCCTGGTGCCCGTGCTGTGCGCCAACGGGCTGATCGAGGAAGCCACGCTGGAGATGGCGCGCCAGACCGTGGACATGGTGGCGGCCTGCCTGCTGGAGGGCATGGCCGTCAGCGGCTCCATCAACGTTTCCATGCAGTCGCTCTCCGATCGGGCTTTTTGCCACGAGCTGGCCCGCACCACGGAGCGCGCGCAGCTCGACCCGAGCTGGCTCACGGTGGAAATCACCGAGAGCGACGCCATGGCCGACCTCTCCACCGTCATAGAGAACACCACGCGCATCCGCATGCTGGGCTTCAACCTGGCCATCGACGATTTCGGCACCGGCTATTCCAGCCTCTACCAGCTGTCGCAGATCCCGTTTTCCGAGCTGAAGATCGAGCGCATGTTCGTGGCCGATGCGCACATCGACCCGCGCAAGCGCGCCATCGTGCAGGCCTGCGCGCAACTGGCCGTGGCGCTGGACCTCAAGGTCGTGGCCGAAGGCGTCGAAACCGTCGAGGAGCTGGAGGTGGTGCGTGCGGCGGGCTGTACCGAGGTGCAGGGCTACCTCGTGGCGCGCCCGCAGCCTGCTGCCCAAGCCTTGCAATGGTTGCGCGGCCTGGACCTGATGCGCGTGCCGCTGTAGTGCGGCGCCGCCGCGGCTCAGTGCCGCGCGGTGGCCTGGACGGCGGCGCGCAGCTCGGCGCAGCTGCGCTGCAGCGCCGGGGCATCGCTGTCCCGCATGGCCTGCTCCATCCCGGCACAGATGTGCGTGATTTCGGGATGGCCGAACGACCCCGCGCCACCCTTGAGCGTATGCGTGAGCCTGTAGAGCCGTTCCATGTCGCCGCCGCGCCAGGCCGATTCGATCTCGGCCAGGCGGGAGGGCAGCGTGCGGCGGAACTCCGCCAGCAGCGCCTGCAGCTCGCGCTCCATGAGCTCATCGTCCGACAGTTCAGGTTGCGCCAGGTGCAGGTGGCGTTCCACGGCGGCCAGCAGCCGCGGGGCATCCAGCGGCCAGGCCAGCACGTCCACGCAGCCCGCGCCGCGGCAGCGCTGCGCCTCGTCGTCCGGCGTGTCCCCGGCCGTGAGCGCCAGCATGGGCGTGAAGCAGCCGGCGGCCGTGAGCAGCTCCATGGCGGCCACGCCGTCCATGCCCGGCAACTGCGTGGCCAGCAGCGCCAGCCCGTAGTCCTCGGCCATGAGCGACTCCACCGCGGCGTGGCCGTTGTCCACGGCATCCACCTGCAGGCCGGCCTGTTGCAGCCAGTGCAGCAGTTGCTGCCGCTCCTCGGCGTCGTGCAGGGCCAGCAGCACGCGCCCGCTGAAGAAAGTCGCTTGCTGGGCGGCTGGCGCCGGGTGGCTGGTGTCGGTAGGCGAGGACTGCATGGTGGGATGTCGTTCGGGTCGTGCGGGCGGGCGCTGCGGCGCCACCCTCTGCGCTTGTTCGGCGCGCCAAGGCCGGTGTTGAGCCGGCAGCGTGCGAAGGGTCAAGAAAATCCAATCTGGCGGCGGCTTGGCTCGTGTGCAAGCCGCCGCGGGCCTTCATCGATACGGCCGGATTGCCGAACAGCCGGCATGAATCCGTGGCCGCGGCGTTCCTGCGCGGCGGCTTTCGAGCACAGCAACGCGCCATGACATCGTCGCACTCCTTTTTCTCAAGGCCTTTGACGCAGGTGGCACAGGGTGCGATGACAACGCGCCCATGGCGCTGGTCGTTGAGCCGCCTCGTGGCCTTGGGCACCGCGCTGGCCCTGGCCGTGACCTGGGCCAGCGTGGCCTTGCTCCTGCAGATGAAGCGGGACGACGCCGTGCGGGCCGAGGTGCGGCAAAACGCCAACCTCGCGCGTGCGCTGCAGGAGCAGACGCTGCGCGTGATCGCCTCGGCGGACCACGCGACGCTGCGGCTGCGCGATGCGGTCGCCAGCGGCGAGCTGGAGGCGGGTGAGCTGCCGCGCCTGGCCAGCGAAACCGGGCTGGTGCCCAACATCCTGGTGCAGTTGTCGCTGATTGGGCCGGATGGCCGCTTCATCGGCTCCAACCTCGACCCTGACGGCAGCAAGACCGGCCAGGTGGATCTCAGCAGCCGCGAGCACGTGCGCGTGCATTTGCAGCCGTCCGCCTTGCCCGCCGCCGCCGCGGCCGTGGACGCCAACGGCCTGTTCATAGGCAAGCCCGTGCTGGGCAAGGTGTCCGGGCGCTGGACCGTGCAACTGTCGCGCCGCATAGACGCGCCGGACGGCCGCGTGCTGGGCGTGGTGGTGGCCTCGCTGGACCCCGGCTACTTCGAGAAGGTTTACCAGGGCGTTTCCCTGGGCGCGCTCAGCGTGGTGACGCTGGTGGGAACGGATCGCGTGGTGCGTGCCCGCGTGTTGGGCGGGCACAGCCAGGGACTGGGCAGCAGCCTGGCGGCGTCCGGCGTGCTGGACAGCGCCATGCGGCGGCAAAGCCCGGAGGGCTACTTCATCGGCACCAGCACCATCGACCAGGTCGAGCGCATCGCGGCCTACCGCAAGGTGACGGACGCGCCCATGTACGTGCTGGTGGCCACCGCCACCGCAGAAGCGCTTGAGCCCTGGCACACCTTGCGCGCGCTCACGCTTGGACTCACGCTGCTGTTGAGCCTGGCCATACTGAGCGCAGCCCTTCTCTTCCTCTCCGGCGTGCGGCGCCTGGAGCGCACGAACGAGGCGCTGCGCCTGAGCGCGGCCCAGGCCCGCTCGGCCAACCAGGCCAAGAGCGAATTCCTGGCCGCCATCTCGCACGAGCTGCGCACGCCGCTCACCAGCATTCGCGGTTATGCCGAGCTGATGGAGCGGCGCATCGAAAACCCCAAGTTCCGTGAGCACGCCTCGCTCATACGCAAGGGCGCCGAGCACCTGAACGAGCTGCTCACCCAGATCCTGGACCTGACCAAGGTCGAAGCCCGCGCCATGCCGCTGAACCTGGCCGAGGTGCCGTTGCGACCCGTGCTGGACGGCACGGTGGACTTCTTTGCCCTCACCGCCCGCGCCAAGAACCTGGCGCTGGAGCTGCACGTGGCCGACGACGTGCCCGCCACCCTGCACTGCGACGACCTGCGCCTGAAGCAGGTGCTTAACAACCTGCTGTCCAACGCGCTGAAGTTCACGCAGGAGGGCAGCGTGTGCATCGAGGTGGAACGCCAGGCCGACGCCGTGAGCTTCCATGTCGTGGACACGGGGCCGGGCATTGCGCCTGAGCTGCACGAACTGGTGTTCGAGCGCTTCCGGCAGGCCGATGCGCGCGTGGCGTATGAGCACGGCGGCACGGGGCTGGGCCTGGCGCTGTCGCGCGGGCTGGCCGAGATCATGGGCGGCATGCTCACGCTGCAGTCCATGCCCGGGCAGGGTGCGCGCTTCACGCTGACCTTGCCGCTGCAGCCGCCGGCCGTGGTCTGAACGGCTGCGGCTGGGAGGTCCAGAAACAGGAATGCCCGCTGCAAAGCGGGCATCGGTGCTCACCCGTGGGCACAGGCGTGCCGGCGAAGGCGGGGGCGCGGAGGGCGCTCCCTGCCCGCCGGGCCCTCGCCGGGCGAGGCGCGGACCCTGACCCTGGGCTCAGCCGTTGGCGGGCAGCGCCAGCAGGCGTGCCGCGTCCTGCGCGGCGACGCGGCCCTCGTCGGTGGGCACCACCCACACCTGCACGCTGCTGTCGGCCGCATGTATGGGCAGCACCTCGTTGCCGGTGGCGCGGGCGTTGGCCTGCTCGTCCAGCCGCACGCCCAGGTAGGCCAGGCGTTCGGCCGCGTCGGCGCGCAGCCGCGCGTCGTGCTCGCCAATGCCGCCGCTGAAGGCCAACACGTCCAGTCCACCCAGGCAGGCCGTGAGGGCGCCGGATTCGCGCACCACGTGATAGGTGAACATGTCTATGGCCAGCTTGGCTTCGGCGCTGTCGCTGTCGCGCAGCCGGCGCATGTCGGCGGTGAGGCCGGAAACGCCCAACAGGCCGCTTTCCTTGTAGAGCAGCTTCTGGATGCGGTCGTGCGTCCAGCCCTGCTCCATCAGGTACAGCAGCACGCCCGGGTCCAGCGTGCCGCAGCGCGTGCCCATCATCAGCCCCTCGACGGCCGAGAAGCCCATGGTGGTGGCGATGCTGCGGCCCTCGCGCGCGGCGCACAGGCTGGCGCCGTTGCCCAGGTGCGCCATGAGCAGCCGCCCGCTGGCCGGCGCGCCGTGGCGGCGCAGCTCGCCCAGGATGAACTGGTAGGACAGGCCGTGGAAACCGTAGCGGCGCACGCCCTCGTCGCGCACCGCCTTGGGCAGCGCAAAGGCGTACTCCACCTCCGGCAGGTGGGCGTGGAAGGCCGTGTCGAAGCAGGCCACCTGCGGCAGCCCGGGCAGCACGCGCATGAAGTTGCGAATGCCTTCCAGGTTGTGCGGCTGGTGCAGCGGCGCCAGCGGGCACAGCGGCTGCAGCGCCTTGAGCACATCGGCGCTGACCAGCACGCTGTCGCGGAAGTGCGCGCCGCCATGCACCACGCGGTGCGCCACGGCCTCGATGCGCAGGGCCTTGCCCTCGGTCTCCAGCAGCTCGCTCAAGGACACCAGCGCCTGCGCAAACGGGTCGTTGCCCGCGGCCAGCTCGCGCTGTTGGCGTCGCGTGCCGCTGGTCCAGCTCAGTTGCATCTGTCCCTTGGGCTCCAGGCCTTCGAAGCTGCCGCTGAGCAGCGCGGGCTGTACCTCGCCGTCCTGCAGCGGGTAGATGGCGAACTTCAGCGTCGAGGAGCCGGCGTTGACGGAAAGAATGCCCATGCGTTCAAGCCTCCTGGTGCCAGTTCTTGCGTTCGTGGTCGCGGCGGGCGTTGTGCACCACCAGCTTGGCCAGCAGCGCGGACGCCACGCGGGCGTCGGGGCCATCGGCGCGGCTGGTCAGGGCGATGGGCACGCGCGCGCCCAGCACCACGCCGGCGCCGGAAGCGCCCGCCAGGTACTCCAGCTGCTTGGCCAGCATGTTGCCCGCCTCCAGGTCGGGCACGGCCAGGATGTCCACGTCGCCGGCCACGGGCGACTCGATGTGCTTGATGGAGGCCGCCTGCGCCGAGATGGCGTTGTCGAAGGCCAGCGGGCCGTCGAGCACGCCGCCGTTGATCTGGCCGCGGTCGGCCATCTTGCACAGCGCCGCGGCGTCCAGCGTGGAGGGCATGGCCGGGTTGACCGTCTCCACCGCCGCCAGGATGGCCACCTTGGGCTGGTCGATGCCGGCGATGCGCGCGAAGTCGATGGCGTTCTGGATGATGTCTTTCTTCTCCATCAGCGTGGGCTGGATGTTGAGCGCCGCGTCGGTGATGAGGATGGGCTTGCGGTACAGCGGCACGTCGAAGCGGAAGACGTGCGACATGCGCCGCCCCGTGCGCAGCGCCTTTTGCGACAGCACGGCGTGGATGAGCTCGTCGGTGTGCAGGCTGCCCTTCATGAGCATCTCCACCTCGCCCTTGGCGGCCATTTCGGCGGCCTTCTCGGCGGCGGCCTCGGAGTAGGGCGTGTCGATGATGCGCACGTCGCCCAGCTCGATGCCGGCTTCCTTGGCCACGTGGCGGATGCGCACCTCCGGGCCGATGAGCACGGCCTCGATCAGGCCCAGTTGCGCCGCGTCGATGGCGCCGGACAGCGACTCCGGGTCGCAGGGATGCACCACCGCGCACTTGGCCGCGGGCATGTCAGCCCCCAGGGCCAGCAGCGCGCGCAGGCGGGCCTGCGCGTCGAAGAGGTGGATCTTGGGCGCCTTGTTGCGCTGCACCTTCACCTTGGTGGTGGGGGCCAGCACGCGGGCCTTGCCGTAGAGCACGCAGGCGCCCTTCTGGTTGACGACCTCGCAGTCCAGCTCCACGCGCTTCTTGGCGTCGTCCTTGGCGGCGACCTTGACCGTCACCGTGAGCGTGTCGGCGATGCGCACGGGCTTGGTGAAGTGCAGGTCCTGCTCAAGGTAGATGGTGCCCGGGCCGGGGAAAACGGTGCCCAGCAGCGCGGAGATGAGCGAGCCGCCCCACATGCCGTGGGCGATGACGCCGTGGAACAGCGTGTCGGCGGCGTACTCGGCGTTGAGGTGGGCGGGGTTGGTGTCGCCGGAGACGGCGGCAAAGGCCTGGATGTCCTCGTTGCTGATGGTGCGCGTGAGGGTGGCGGTCTGTCCGACGCTGATCTCGTCGTAGGTGACGTTCTCGATGTAGTCGGTTTCCAGCAAGGCGTTCATGGCGGTGTGTTCCCGTTCGAGTTGTTCGGTGTTCGCGGCGCTGAGGCTCAGGCCACGGCGTGGCAGCCGCCGTCCACGTAGATGGTCTGGCCGGTCATGCCGGAGGCGGCGTCGCTGCAGAGGAAGTTGGCGAGCTGGGCGATCTCGTCCAGCGTCACCAGGCGGCCCAACGGGGCCTTGGCCACCGAGGCGTCCACCAGCTCGTCGAAGCCGGCGATGCCCGACGCCGCGCGGGTGTGGATGGGGCCGGGCGAGACGGCGTGCACGCGGATGCGCTGCGGGCCCAGCTCCACGGCCATGTAGCGCACCAGCGATTCCAGCGCGGCCTTGACCGGGCCCATCAGGCCGTAGTGCGGCACGGCCTCGTCGGCGCCCAGGTAGGTCATGGTGACGATGGCGCCGCCCTGCGTCATGTGCGGGGCGCACAGCTTGGCCAGCTCGGCCAGCGAGTGGCACGAGACCTCCATGGCGCGCGCGAAGCCCGTGGAGGAGCTGTCGATGACGCGGCCGTGCAGGTCTTCCAGCGGGGCCCAGGCGATGGAGTGGACGATGAAGTCCAGCCGGCCCAGCTTTTCCACGGCGAAGTCCACCAGCGCCTGCAGCTCGCCGGGTTGCTCGACGTTGCAGGGCTTGAGCGCAATGCCCGCGGGCTCGGTCAGCGGCGCAACGAAGCGCGTGGCCTTCTCGTTGAGGCAGGAGACGACCACGTCGGCCCCCTGCAGCTTGGCCAGCTCGGCGCAGCCCCAGGCGATGCTGTGCTCGTTGGCCACGCCCACGATGAGGCCCTTCTTGCCGGCCAGGCTCATGCGCGAGGTGCGCGCGGTGCCGTTGGCGGTGGAGGTGGAGAGGTCGGCGGTGTTGACGGCTTGGTCCATGGTGTGTGTTCCCGGTTCGTTTCGTTGGTGCTCTCAGCCTCGTATTGGCCAAAAGCGCGGCTTGTTGGGGGCGCGCCTGCCCTGACGGCAGCAGGCGGCGTCCCGTGTTGTGGTGATGCTTTTGTGAAGCCGGCGGCTACAGCGTCATGCCGGCGGTGGACTGCGTGAAACCTTCGCGGCGCAACTGCGCGTCGGCCGCGGCCAGCAGCTCGTGCACGGCCGGCGCGCCCACCACGGCCGCCAGACGGCTGCACAGCTGCCAGCGCAGCACCAGCAGCGCGCGCAACTCGTCCCACAGGTGCGAGACGCGGCGCTCCGGGCCGCGGTAGTTGCGCCCGCCGCCTTCGCTGCGCCGCTCCGTGGCCACCGCGGAGGTGGGCGGGCGTTGCAGGATGCGTTCGACGTCCGCCGGCGTGTCCAGCGGGGCGCGCAGCGCGATGGCCAGTTGCACGATGCGGCCCTGCAGCGCCTGCAGCTCGGCGTCCAGGCGGTGCAGCAGGTCGGTCTCGGGCCGTTCGCCCAGCAGCGCGGTGTGCGACTCAATCCGCATGGCGCACGTGCACGTATTGGCCGGGGGCATCGTCCAGAGCCACGTCCTTGGGCAGCGGCGGCAGCGCCACTCGCGGGCCGCTGCGCTGGGCCAGCCAGGCGCTCCAGGCTTCCCACCAGGAACCCTCTTGTGCGGGAGCGCCCGCGGCGTAGTCCTCCGGCGCCACGTAGGCCTGGCCGGGCTCACGGCTGGCGAGCTGGTAGCTGCGCCGCGCGTGGCCGGGCTCGGAGACGATGCCCGCGTTGTGCCCGCCGCTGGCCAGGACGAAGGTGGTCTCGGTGTCGGTGAGCAGGTGGATCTTGTAGACCGACTTCCACGGCGCCACGTGGTCGCGCGCCGTGCCCACGATGAACATGGGCGCGTGCAGGTCCGACAGCGCCACCGCGACGTCGCCCACGCGGTAGCGGCCCGTGGCCAGCGCGTTGTTCAGGTAGAGCGACTGCAGGTACTCCGAGTGCATGCGCTCGGGCAGCCGCGTGACGTCGGCGTTCCAGCTCATGAGGTCGTTGGGCTGGTCGTCCTGGCCCAGCAGGTAGCGGCGCACGTTGCGCGCCCAAATCAGGTCGCGCGAGCCCAGGAACTGGAAGGAGCCGGCCATCTGCCGCCCGCTGAGGAAGCCGGTGCGGGCCATCTCCTCGCGCAGCGTGCGCAACTGGTCGTCGTCGATGAACACGCCCAGCTCGCCCGGTTCGGTGAAGTCGGTGAGCGTGGCCAGCAGCGTGACGCTTTGCAGCTGCGGCAGGTCGGCGATGTCGGACTGGCGGCGCAGCGGGTGCGCCTCGCCCGCGGCGTGGTGGCCGGCCAGCGCCGCCGCCACGATGGACAGGAAGGTGCCGCCCAGGCAGTAGCCCGCGGCGTGCAGGCGCCGCGTGCCGCTGGTGCGCGCCACGGCGGCCATGGCGTCCATCACGCCGCTGCGCAGGTAGTCGCGCATGCCCAGGTCGCGGTCGGCGGCGTCGGGGTTGCGCCAGGAAATGATGTAGACCACGTGCCCCTGGCTCACCAGGTAGCGCACCATGGAGTTCCCGGGCGAGAGGTCCAGGATGTAGTACTTCATGATGCAGCTCGGGACGATGAGCAGCGGCTCCGGGTGCACCGTTTCTGTCGTGGGCTCGTAGCGGATGAGCTCTATGAGGTGGTTGCGGTAGACCACCTTGCCGGGCGTCACGGCCACGTCCTGCCCTACGCGGTAGGGCAGCGGCGGCAGCGCGGCGGCGGCGGCCTCGCCGTCGCCGGGCTGCTTGGTGGCTTGCTCGGCCAGGTCGCGCGTCAGCAGCCGGCTGCCCGCGGCCAGGCTTTGGCCGGCGCTGTCGCGCAGCGCCTGCTGCACCTGCGGGTTGGTGGCGGCGAAGTTGGAGGGCGACATGGCGTCCAGCCACTGCCGGGTGAAGAAGTTCACCAGGTGGCCGTGGTGGCGGGCCACGCCGTCAAGCTGCACGGCCTGTTCCCACCAGGCACAGGCCGCCTTGTACTGGTTCTTGTAGACGTTGAAGGGCCACTGTTCCCACGCGGGGTCGCGAAAGCGCTCGTCGCTCTCGGGGCGCTTGGGCGCATCGGCCGTGGGGCCCGCGGCCGGCCCGGCTGCGCTCAAGAGCTTGGCGGCCTGCTGCGCCAGCGTGGACTGGCGCCCGGGAGACGCGGCCAGGTGCATGGCCCAATCCGCCCAAGCCAGCGAAAGGCTGATGGGCGACAGGCCGCCGGACACGCGCGAGAGCATGGCGTGCGCGGCCTGGTCCATGCGCTCGGCGGCGCTGGGCGTGGCCGCCGGCACGGGCGCCAGGGCTTGGGCGATTTGCGCGGTCAGCGCGGGCGGCACGGCCATCGCCAGCGGGCTGGCAAGGGTGCTGGTGGAAGACGCGACTTCTTTGGTCATTGCTTGTCGGCGGGGCATGAGGGTGGGAGTTCTCTGTAATTGCCTGGCCACTACTATCAATTGAATGGCAGCTTCTAAAGGAAGCAAATGCGGCCAGGAAATCCGCTATTTCTGTCGCCGGTTGGAAAAATTTCTCGGCTTATCTCGGTTTGTGAAAAATGCAGGGTGGCCAGGATTTCTCATTGGAAGGGCGAATTATTGCCGCGCCGTGAAACGCATCACGCACGCGTGCGCAGTCCATGAAATTTTCGCTGCGTATTGAGCAAGATCAAGATTGAAGTAATTCGTAGGTTATTCAAGGCCATGGAGTTTTGCAAATTCCCATCCTGCTGTCCGGCATTTGGCTCGGATATTTCGGTATCGGCAGTCTGCGCACGGGATTGAGGCGGTCCAGGTAATTGAATGCCGGTATGCGCCTGCGCGGCATGCGGCTTGCAACGGCCCCGCCATGCCACGCAGCACCCGATTGCCGGAGCGCCCGGCTTCGCCCGCAGCCCAAGCGCTTGCCGTCGCCGCGGCACGGCAGGCCGATGAACCGCCGCGTCGCGCGGTGCTGGCGCTGTTCAGCGCGGTGATGCTGCCCATGTTTCTGGCCGCGGTGGACCAGACGCTGCTGGCCACGGCCACGCCGCGCATCGCGGCCGACTTCAGTGATTTGGGCGACACGGCCTGGATCACCATCGGCTACCTGATCGCCGCCACGGTGACGGCGCCGCTGTACGGCCGCTTGGGCGACCGCTTCGGCCGCCGCCGCATGCTGCTGGCGGCCTTGGCGGTGTTCGCCCTGGGGTCGCTGGCCTGCGCACTGGCGCGCGGCATGGCCGCACTGATCGCCGCGCGGCTGCTGCAGGGCTTGGGTGGCGGCGGCCTGATGGTGCTGTGCCAAGCGCTCATCGGCGAGCTGGTGCCGCCGCGGCTGCGCCCGCGCTACCAGGCGTATTTCGCCATCGTCTTCACCGCCTCCAGCGTGGGCGGGCCCGTCATCGGCGGGCTGGTGGTGCACCACGCCGACTGGCGCTGGCTGTTCCTGGCCAACGTGCCGCTGTGCGCCCTGGCCGCCTGGCGCGTGCTGCGCTTGCCGCCCAGCGGCACGGCACCGGCGCTGCGCGGCGCGCCCACCGACCCGCTTGGGCTGCTGCTGTTCGTGGTGACGGCGGTGTCGGCGCTGCTGTGGTTCAGCCTGGCTGGACACCGTTTCGGCTGGCTGTCGGCCGCCAGCGTGGGGCTCGTCGTCCTGACCCTGGGTGCCGGCACCGTGCTGCTACGCCAGCAGCGCCGCCACGCCTCGCCCTTTTTGCCGCTGGAGCTGCTGCGCTTGCCCGGCGTGGGCTGGATCTGCGGCACGGTGCTGGTGTTCGCGGCCAGCATGTTCGCGCTGGTGTTCCTGCTGCCCATTCAGCTGCAGCTGGGGCACGGCGCCAACGCGGCCGACGCGGGGCTGCAGATGCTGCCGCTCACGCTTGGGCTGGTGGTGGGCTCCACGCTCAACGGCCGCATCACGGCGCGCACGGGGCTGCCTACGCGCATGCCGCCCCGGGGCTTGTCGCTGTCGGCACTGGCCTTGGGCGTGCTGGCGCTGGCGCCGTCCTCGCCCGCGCTGCTGGCGGGTGCGGCGGCGGTGGTGGGCCTGGGTTTCGGCACGGTCATGGCCAGTGCCCAACTCGCCACCCAGACCCTGGCCGGCCGCGAGCGCCTGGGGGCCGCGGCGGGGCTGCTGTCACTCACGCGCTCCTTGGGCGCGTCGCTGGGCACGGCCATCTTCGGCGGCCTGGCCTTCGTGCTGCTGCACGTCAGGCCCGGGGGGGAAGGTGCGGCGCAGGCGCTGCCCACGGACCTCTCACCCCAGGCGCTCACGCAGGCTTTTCACGTCGTCTACGGCGTGCTGGCGGTGTTCGTGGCGGCGGGAGCGTGGATCGCCTCGCGCGTGCCCAAGGTGCACCTGGAGGCCGGCGTCAAGGCCGAGCCGGCCGGAGAGTGAGGCGCGCTGCGTGGGCGGCTCAGAGCCGCGCCAGCATCTCCCGCGTCACCAGCGTGATGCCCTGGTCGGTGCGCTCGAAACGACGGGCGTCCTCCAGCGGGTCGTCGCCTATGACCAGCCCGTCCGGCAGCTCGCAGCCGCGGTCCACCACCACGCGGTTGAGCCGCACGCCGCGGCCCAAGCGCACATAGGGCAGCAGCACGGCGCGCTCGGCCTGCGCGCCGGCGTCCACGTGCACGCTGGAAAACAGCACCGAGCGCGTCACCCGCCCGGCCACGATGCAGCCGCCGGAGACCAGCGAGTCCGTGGCGTTGCCGCAGTCGCTGCGGCCCATGCCTATGAACTTGGCCGGCGGCAACTGCGGCTGGAAGGTCAGGATGGGCCAGCGCTGGTCGTACATGTCCAGCGCGGGCTGCGCGGCGGTGAGGTCGATGTTGGCGTCCCAGTAGGCGTCTATCGTGCCCACGTCGCGCCAGTAGGGCTCGCCGCCGCTGCCCACCACGCCGCTGCGGCTGAAGGGGTGGGCCCGCGCCACGCCCTGGCGCACGGCGTTGGGAATGATGTCGCGGCCGAAGTCGTGGCTGGAGTTCTCGCTCTGCACGTCGCGCGCGAGCTCGCGGAACAGGTACTCGCGGTTGAAGATGTAGATGCCCATGCTCGCCAGCGAGGTCTGCGGCTGCCCGGGCAGGGTGGGCGGATCGGCGGGCTTTTCCACGAAATCGGTGACAAGCCAGTCCTTGTCTACCGCCATGACGCCGAAGGCGCTGGCGTCGGCGCGCGGCACCTCGATGCAACCCACGGTGACTTCCGCGCCGCTGGCGGCGTGGTCGGCCAGCATCACGGCGTAGTTCATCTTGTAGACATGGTCGCCGGCCAGCACCACGACGTAGTCCGGGCGGTAGCTGCTGATGATGTCCTCGTTCTGGTAGACGGCGTCGGACGTGCCGCGGTACCAGTTTTCCTCGTCTATGCGCTGCTGCGCAGGCAGCAGGTCGACGAACTCGTTCATCTCCGCCTTGAGAAAGGCCCAGCCGCGCTGCAGGTGGCGCAGCAGGCTGTGGCTCTTGTACTGGGTGATGACACCGATGCGCCGTATGCCGGAATTCAGGCAGTTCGACAGTGCGAAGTCGATGATGCGGAACTTGCCGCCGAAATAAACCGCCGGCTTCGCACGCCGGTCGGTGAGCTGCTTGAGCCGCGTCCCGCGTCCGCCGGCCAGCACCAGGGCCACCGTGCGCTTGGGCAGTTCCAGGGTTTGCGCGAGATCGTTTGCCGCCATGGCCTCTCCTGTAGTTGTGAGCGGCAACGGCAATCCCCATGCCCTGCAGGACCCGGGAAGAGTCCTGTAGCAAGCGGCGCGCCGTGAGGTCGACTCCCTCAGGACGGGCGCGCCAGGGAAGACGGCAAAAGGGCGCCCCGTTGGGCGCCCTGGCGTCGCATGCCGGCCGGCGCTCAGCGCGGCAGCACGAAAGTGGTCTTTTCGTCCAGCGTGCGTACCGGCTCGCCGTCGTGGGCCGCGCGTTCGATGGTGAAGTGGATCTCGTGTGCGCCGGCCGGTGTGGCGGCGGCCGTCTCCGGCGGCACGCGCAGCAACACTGTGGCCCACTGCGCCTCAGCCGGGCCCAGCGTCATCTTCACCGGCTCGGCCAGTTGCAGCCCCGGCAGCCCGGCTACCGACACGGCGTAGGTCTGCGGCGCCTCGGCCGCGTTCATGACCTGCAGCCGGTAGACGTTCTCCACGAAGCCGCCCTCGACCTGGCGCGCCAGCGTCGAGCGGTCGCGGACGATGTCGGCCTTGAACGGCGTGCGCGTGGCGATGCTGAGGCCCACGGCAATGCAGATGGCGATGAGGATGCCGGTGTAGAGCAGGATGCGCGGGCGCAGCACGCGGGCGAGGACTTGGCCGTGCGTGAGGTGCCTCCGCAGCCCGTTTTGCGTGTCGTAGCGCACCAGGCCGCGGGCGTAGCCCATCTTGTCCATCACCTCGTTGCAGGCGTCCACGCAGGCGGCGCAGCCGATGCACTCGTACTGCAGGCCCTTGCGGATGTCTATGCCGGTTGGGCAGACCTGGACGCACAGCGTGCAGTCGATGCACGAGCCCAGGCCGGCCCGGGCCGGGTCCACCTTCTTGGAGCGCGAGCCGCGTGGCTCGCCGCGCTCGGCGTCGTAGCTGATGACGAGCGTGTCCTTGTCGAACATGGCGCTCTGGAAGCGCGCGTAGGGGCACATGTACTTGCACACCTGCTCGCGCATGAAGCCGGCGTTGCCCCAGGTGGCGAAGCCGTAGAACAGCACCCAGAAAGTTTCCCAGGGGCTGGTGGTGAAGCTCATGACCTCGCCGGCCAGCGTCTTGATGGGCGTGAAGTAGCCCACGAAGGTGAAGCCGGTCCAGAGCGCGATGGCGATCCACGCGGCCTGCTTGCCGCCCTTGCGCAGCAGCTTCTCGGCGCCCCAAGGGGCGGCGTCGAGCTTCATGCGCTTTTGCCGGTCGCCTTCGAACTTGCGCTCCACCCACATGAAGAGCTCGGTGTAGACCGTCTGCGGGCAGGCGTAGCCGCACCACAGCCGCCCCGACACCGCGGTGAAGAGAAAGAGGGCGTAGGCCGAGATCATCAGCAGGGCCGACAGGTAAATCAGGTCCTGCGGGTAGAACACCAGGCCGAAGATGAAGAAGCGCCGCGCCCCCAGGTCGAACAGCAGGGCCTGGCGGTCGTTCCACATCAGCCAGGGCAGGCCATAGAACACCAGTTGCGTGAGCCACACCACGGCCCAGCGCCACTTCGCGAAGTGGCCGCTGACGGCGCGGGGATAAATCTTCTTGCGGGCCTGGTACAGCGAAATGACCTGCGTGGAGTCGTCCCCGGACTTGTCGGCCTGGGCCGGGGTGGAGGAAATGCTGTTCATGTGGATGCGCGGTCCTTGGACTGCGCGGCCGGCGCGGAAATGGGCCGGCCGCGACGCGGGGCGCGCGGCGGTGGTCCGCGGGCGCCGCGGCCGCGGGCCCCGTGAGCCCGCGGACCACCGCGTGGGCTGCAGTCTGCGGCAGCCGGCAGACGGCGCCTTGAGCAGCGTCAAGAAGCGGCTGGCTTGCCGGCCGGCCGCGGCCGCTGCAGCGCCTTCAGCCGTTGCGCTCCAGCCAGCCCTCCACGCGGCCGCGGCTGGGCACGCTGCCGGCATGCACCAAGCGGCCGTTGATGACGATGCCCGGCGTGCTCATCACGCCATGGCTGATGAGCGCGCCGAAATCGTTGGCTTTTTGCAGCGTGACGGGCACGCCCATTTCCCGCGCGACCGCGTCTATGAGCGCCAGCGTGTCGGCGCATTTGGCACAACCCGTGCCGAGAACCTTGATGTCCATGTCGGTTTCCTTGCTCGAAGCTTGGTGAAGCGTCCGCCGGACAGGGGCGACCAGCCCGGGCCACGGCATGGAGCTGGCTCGCGCGGCACGAACCGCGTGCGCGATGCGGGCGTTTGCAAGCCCTTCGCGCACGGCGTCGTCGATGTGGAGTTCGGACGGCAGCGCAAGGATGCTGGGAACAAGAAATCGGTTGCTGAGCGAAATCAATGTGTCCTATCGGTAAGGCTGGAATATGGGGAAAACCCCAGCATTCCACACGGATGGCGGGCGCTGCGAGCGACGCGTGGGCCCTGCGCACGGCCATCGTTCACCCCTGGCGCTGGCTGCTGCGCTAGAAGCGCGTGATGAGGGTTTGTTGGATCCGCTGCTCATCGGCCCTGAGGAGCGCATGCGCGCCATGGCCGAGCAGGCCGGGCTGTCGATGCAAGGCGTGCCACTGGAGAACGTGGAGCAAAGCCACGCCGCCGCAGCCCGCGCCGTGGCGCTGGCGGTGATGGCCCTGCGCGGCCAGATCACCGGAGCGCGCGTGGACGGGTCGCTGGCCTTCGACAACGCCATCAGCCTGGACGCCGCGCGCACCAAGCACATCGCCTCCGCCATGGCCGGCAGCGCCGACGTCCTGCTGGTGCCGGACCTGGAGGTCGGCAACATGCTGGCCAAGCAGCTCATTTACCTTGGCGGGGCCGACGCGGCCGGCCTGGTGGCGGGTGCGCGCGTGCCCATCATGCTCACCAGCCTTGCCGACTCGCTGCGCGTGCGCCTGGCTTCGGCCGCGCTGGCCCGCTTGGCGGCGGCGGGCTCACGCAACACTCTGTAGCGATGTCAATCACGCCTTCAGTGGACATCCCCCTGAAAAAATGTATACTCATGCCCCTCGCAAACGAAATCGAGCTTCAAGCCCAAGCCCAAAAGCTGGTGCGTAAGAAGCGGGGTGAGTTTCGAGCCGGAAAGACTTGAAATCCGGTGGGCTGCTGCAAAGTCAGTCCGCAGGGATGGAGGGGCTGGTCTGATGTGCTTTGGCGTTGAATCGCCGGGGTATGTCGACCGGATCAGGGAAACCTGTTCAACGTTGATCTGAAAAGACCAAGCGCTTGACAAGGAATTCTCCTGATGTCAGAATTCAATTCTTCGCTGCTGACAACAGCGAGACGCGACGAAAACAGCAAGT